>JBCBJX010000007.1:0-62994 GCA_038522735.1 Pseudomonadota bacterium | reverse complement strand
CAGAACGTCGTTTTGCCGCTCCAGATCAGCGTCGCCGCCGAAAAGCGCCTGCAGAATATCCGAGTACGCAGCTTGCGTGTTCAACCAGCGCGAGGCCCGGTCGAGGTGAAATTTCGTTTCCGCCAACGCTTCAGCCGTGCGGATCGTTTCCGCTTGCGCCCGGGCGGCGAAGTTGAGGCTCGCGCCGAGCCCGGCGACCAGCGAAACCACGACCGCGGCGGCGAGGCCGCTGCTGAGCCAGTGCCGTCTCAGCGTTCGCGAGAGCCGGTAAGCAACACCGCCTTCGCGAGCGGCGACCGGACGGTGCTCCGAATAAGCAAGGAGGTCCTCGCGGAGCGCCTCCGCAGCGCCGTATCGATCGGCGGGACGAAGCGCCGTCGCCTTTTCAAAAATGGCGGCGAGATCCGCCGACGCGAGAGTGTCCGCTGCAATCGCGACGCCGCCGTCGGGCAGTCTTCGCGGACGTTCCCCAGCGATCAGGAGATGAGCGAGCACGCCTCCGGCGAAAATATCTGTGCTCGCCGCAAGCGGTTGCAGCGTCAGTTGTTCCGGCGCCGCGTAAGCGATCGTCGCAGGCCCCGCCGCATCGGCGTCGCTCTCTGCGAGCGAGGCGGAGATCCCGAAATCAATCAGCCGCACGTGCCCGTCCCGATCGACAAGGACATTCTCCGGCTTGATATCGCGATGGAGGATCATGGCTCCGTGGGCGTGTGCGACAGCGTCCAGCAGTGCGACGATCAACTCGATCTTCTGGTCCTTTGACAGACCGTGCTTGTCGGCGTGCTCCGTAATAGTTGCACCTTCGACGAACTCCATCGCGATGTAGGGCCGACCGTCATCCGAAACGCCGCCGTCGATAATGCGGCTGATACCCGGGTGATCGAGCTGCGCGAGCCTTCGGCGCTCCTCATGGAAACGAACGAGCCTCGTTTCATCGCCGGCGCGCATGAGCTTCAGAGCGACCGTCTGGTCGTAGAGCCCGTCGGCCCGCGCCGCGCGGTAGACCTCTCCCATCCCGCCGGCGCCGAGAAACGCTTCGGTTCGCCAGACGCCGATGCGCGCGCCGACAGCCAGCGGCTCGTGCTGGAGAGGGTCTTCCGCACCTGGAACCGACGTGCTCATGAAATTGAGCCCACGGTTCAGTATGCGGACGACTGCCATGTTCTCGACGGTCTGTTCGGCGGCGAGGCTTTCGAACGCTGCCGCACGCTCCGCCGCAGGAAGGTCGGTCAAACGCTCAAATGTCTCTTCGACTTCTCGCCAGTTCACCGCGCCCATTGCTGTCGCTCCCCCAGCTGGAATGTCCGGTTCGCATTAGGCTAGCGCGCCGGAGAGCGCCGCGGAACCGGGTGCGAGCCGGCCCGCGACGCTTCGTTTCAGCGCTGATCCGTCATCGGCGGCGCGGTACGTACCACCGGAAGCTCTTCGCCTTGTACCAGGGCGTCGAGGTGGTGTTGGTGTGATCCTCGTGGGCCCAGGTCTGAAAGCTCGCCGTCGCAGACGAACACCCCTTATCGGAAGCGAGCGTGAAATCGATCCAGCGGTCGCCCTGACGGATGTTCACGCTGTTGAGACCGCTCTCGCGATACCGCACGCCACCCGGAGCCCGACTGAAGCAGTCCGAAGGAACCATGCGATAGTAGATCCGCTTGCCGCCGGACGGCGCGTCCTGGGTCAATCGGATGCGCAGGCTGACGAGATCGCCTTTTTGCGGGCTCCGCGGAGCCGACAGGCTTTCGACAAACGGTCCGCCCTCAAAGGGTTTGTAGACGATCGTCATCATCTTTTTCGTCTTGCCGAAAGCAGCTCCGCCAACTTCGACGTTGACGCGCGTTTCAGACGTCAAATTGCGGACCCACGTGGCGTTTGGCGTGCACTGGATTTGTCCGAGCCCGTAGCTGGTGCCTGTGGCCGTGCAGGTCATGTTGCCCGCCTGGCTTTGCGGAGCAGCGGAGAAGTGAGCCGTGTTCGGCCATTTCGCGTTGCCGGAAGCCCACTGGATTTCCGCCCGGGCGCGGACCGCGTTGATACTTGGGACGCCCGGCGCAAGCTGGAAGGTGATCGTTTTCCGGTCGCCCGAGATTTGCTGCGCGGCGTTCGACTGGCCCATCCAATCGACATCGACCGCCTTGCGGTATTTGTACCCTTGAGACGGCTTAAAGGAAAACTGAGCCTCAGCAGACTCAACGGTCCCCAGGACTGCGCCGCAGGCGAGCACTGCGACGGCTAGCGGTTTCGAGAGGGTGGTCATCATGTCTCCCCGTTTGCTGACGGCGCCCGCCCGCGATCGGAGAGCGCTCTGAAACGAGTACGGAAACCCGACCAGCAACCGGACAGCGTTTACGGACGTGCCGGTCGATCAGGATGACTGCAAGAAGGCGGTTATCGAACGAGGATGTTCTGAAGCTTCAGAGCTGGATCGACGTTGATCTAAGCTTTGACGCGAGCCTTAAGACCGCTTGCGGGTCGGTGAGGATAAGTACTGCGACGTACTCTAACTGGCGACGATCACCTCCACAGCGTTGAGTTTCCTCTTCACCTGGATGGCGAGACACTCTCGCGTGAACTCGTCGATGACGCAGAGCAGCCGGAAGGCTATCCCGTCATGGGTGCGCTCATGGACGAAGTCGTAGCTCCAGACATGGAACGGCTTTTCCGGCTGCAGACGGATGCACGAGCCGTCGTTGAACCAGAGCCGGCCTCGCTTCGGCTGTTTGCAGGGAACCTTCAGCCTCCACCGCCGCCAGAGCCGCTCGATGCGCTTGTCGTTCACCGACCGGCCCGCATTCCGGAGCAGCGCTGCGATCCGACGGTAGCCCCCGGATCAAGTCCGGGGCAGGCTCCTCGCCCGTACTGGCGAGCGGGCTCGATCATGTCCGTGATCAGGTTCCGCACGCCGATCGCTTTTTGAAGGCTCGCATGGTTGTGTGCTCGATCAAAAACAGCAGTAGCCAGACCTTACTCCACCTCGAATGTCAGCCCGGCGTTTGCGATCAACCGGCGGCGAAGGGCGGGGCCCATGGCCGGGGCGGGGGTGTAGACGCCGCCCGGCAGGCCCTCGCATTCGGTCACGAGGCAGATCGCGGCTTCGGAGATGATTTTCGATGTGGAGCCATAGCCCGGGTCCTTGTCTCCGGTGACCACGACGGTGAGCGGTTCGCCGGACGGCCCGACGCCCGTCGCCGCGTACGTATAATGACCCGCCTCGCGCTCCTCTTTCGGCGGGCCTTCCCCGGGCTTCGGTCCGCCTTCGCCGCCGCCGATCGTGAGGCTTGCAATGAACTCGGCGGCCGCTTTCCCTTTTTCGCCCGGCCCTGCGACCATCATTTCATCGTAGACGAAGTCTTCGCCATACGGATGCCCGAGGAGCGCGTTTGAGCGATGGACGTTTTTCGTATTGATCGGCGCCATGAAGAACGGTGCCGCCCAGACGCCGTCCTCTTCGATGATCTTGTCGCCCTTCGGCTGCTCCGGACCCCTGAAGCCGCCTGCGAGCGCGAACGGGTCGATCAGGACGCTAAAGAGCGACGGGTCTTTTTTCACGGCCGCCATGGTCGCCTTGCCGGACGCGGCCGTGCCCCCTGAAAAGGTCCCCTGCATCGCCCGCATGCGGCCTTTCACGCGCGCGAGGGGCGAGCCGAAACGCTTCACCGCTTCTTCCTGCAGGAACTGCACGCCGAGATCGAACGGGATCGAATCAAATCCGCAGGAATGTACGATGCGCGCGCCCGAGGCTTTCGCTTTATCCGAATACCGATCGATCATGTCCCGCATCCACAGCGGCTCGCCGGACAGATCGACATAGTCGGCGCCGACCACGGCGCAGGCCGCGACGAGAGGCTCGCCGTAAAGCGTGTAAGGACCGACGGTGGTGAGGACGCACTTCGCCCGCTCCGCAAGCGCTTTCAGAGACACGGGGTCCGAGGCGTCGGCGACGATGAGGGTCGTGTCGGCCGGAAGGGCGAACTCCTCGACGACCGAGCGGAGTTTTTCTTCCGATCGGCCGGCGATCGCCCATCGGGTCCCGGATCCTGCCGGATACCGGGCGTTCATATACTCCGCGACGAGCTTGCCGGTGAAACCAGTCGCGCCGTAGACGACGACGTCGAATTCCGCATTGGGGTTCATGACGCTTCTCCCTTGTTCTTTGCGCGCGCAGCTCCTGGACGTGCAGGCCTGTCGATCATCAGGCGCAGTATCGATCGACCGTTGCAATTCATTCCTGCAGCGGTCGCAGTGAGCGGGAGGGGAGGCGATTGCAAGGCGACGCGAACGCGTGCGGGACTTGAAGACGGCCGCCTGACGAAAGACATCCGCCCGATGAGCAAAAGCAGACCTTCGCCGAGTTCGAACGCGCCGCAGACCCGGCGCGAACGCAAGAAGCGGGAGACGCGCCGGCGCATTCTGGATGCGGCGTTCTCGCTGATGAAGGATCACGGCTATGAGAACGTGAAGATCGACGAGATCGCGCGCCGCGCCGACGTCGCGAACGCTACGTTCTTTCTGCATTTTCCCACCAAGGCGGCGCTGATCACCGCGTTCAATGAGGATGTCTCCGAGCAGATCGTCCGCCGTCTCGCCGAGTTCGATTTTCCTCCGGTCGAACAATTGGAGCTTCTGCGGGCGATCGTCCTGGACGAGTGGCGTGATCATGCAGATCTCTTGCGTCGCATTGTTTACGACGCCCTCGCTCAGGGAAACGAGGACCTCGAGAACTCGGCGACGAGCATCGTTGAGATCATTGAGGATATTGTCCGCGAAGGGCAGGCGGACGGGTCGTTTTCCAGGGACGTCGATGCTGAGATCGCCGCCCATTGCCTGATGGCCTGCTGGCGCTCGGCGACGTTGAACTGGGCCCGGTCAGGGGACGCCGAACGCGCCCGCCGCGCCAATCGACAGGCGCTGGACCTCGTCCTGAACGGGCTGCTTCCTCGCGGCCCCTCTCAATAAGCGACTGATTTTACTCAATTAAATTGAGCGTCGCTGCCGCGGCGCCGAAAAGTCTTCTGCGCCGCAAAATAATACTGGACTCAACTCCATTATTGTATCATGTCTCATCATGAAGGCGGCTCCAGTCCGTCGGGAAACATGCGGAGGATCACGTGGCGAAGAAGCTGAGAGACGTCATCAGGGAATGGTCGCCGGAACAGCTGACCGGTCTCGACGCGATGTTTTTGCATGCGGAGTCGCCGCGAACCCCGATGCATATCGGCGCGTTCGCAATTTATGATCCGTCCACCTCGCCGGACGGGTTCGTGCGTTTCAAGGACATTCTGAAGTTCGTTGAAAGCCGGTCCGGCCTCGCGAAGACCTTCACCCAGAAACTGAAGCACCTGCCGCTCGACATCGACCATCCGTACTGGGTCGAAGATCCGAACTTCGATATCGAGTTTCACATCCGCCATATCGCGCTGCCGCAGCCGGGGGACTGGCGCCAGCTCTGCATCCAGGTCGCACGGCTGCATGCGCGCCAGCTCGACCTTGCGAAGCCGCTCTGGGAATTCACGATTGTCGAAGGCCTCGACAACATTCCGAACATCCCGAAAGGATCGTATGCGATCGTTTCGAAGGTCCACCATTGCGCCATCGACGGCGCTTCGGGCGTCGATATCACCGAAGCCATTCACACCCTGACGCCGGACGCCGAGAGCGATCAGCGCGAAGCCTCGACGCGCGTGCGCCGGCGCGATGTCAGTCTTGTTGAAATGCTCGCCCGGTCCAATCTGAACTACACGACCCGTCCGTTTCACGCCCTCAACATGTCGCGGCGCATGGCCCCCGGCGCCCTGAAATTCGCCTCCGGCGTGACCCGCGGCGAATTCCGGATGCTCGGAAACAAGGTTCCGCGCACGCGCTTCAACGGTCAGGTGTCGGCGCATCGCGTGGCCGAGGGCGTCAAGTTTGATCTGAACGACATCAAAAAGATCCGGAAGCTGGTTCCGGGTTCCACCGTAAACGACGTCGTTCTCGCGATCGTCGGCGGCGGCATGCGCCGATACCTGAAATCCAAGGACGAACTGCCGACCGACAGCCTGATCGCGATGGCGCCCGTCTCGGTCCGCTCCAAGGACGAAAAGAACGCCATGGGCAACCAGGTTTCGGCCCTGTCGATCCCGGTCGGCACCCACATCGCGGACGCGGTCGCGCGTCTGCAGTTCACCCACGCGGAGGCCGGCAAGTCTAAAGCGATGGCGAACGCCGTCGGCGCGCGAGAACTCTCAGAGGCTTCGAAACTGGCGCCGGCGATGATTTCCGGTATTTCCACGCGCCTCTATTCGCGCCTCGGCCTCGCGAACCGTCTTCGCCCCATGTTCAATATGGTGGTTACGAACGTTCCAGGCCCGCAGGTTCCGCTGTATATGGCCGGCGCGCGCATGGTCGCGTCCTACGGCATCGGTCCGGTCATGGACTCCATGGGGCTCTTTCAGGCGGTGACCAGCTATTGCGGCGAAGTCTGCATCGCGATCACGGCGTGCCGCGAAATGATGCCGGACCCGTCCTTCTACGCGTCTTGCCTGCAGGAATCTTTCGACGAATTGCTTGAGGCGGCTGCATTGAAAAAAGAGGGCGGAGCGACGGTCGGCGCGCCGACAGCCGAAAACGTCGGCGACGCGTCGTCGCAGCAGGCGGCCCCCGAAACATCGACGTCGGTACACTGACAGGAAGAGTTGCTATCATGGCTCAGCTTACCGCCAACGGCGTCAAGATCGAGTACGAGGACCACGGCGATCCGTCGAACCCGGCGGTTCTGCTCGTCATGGGTCTTGCGGCGCAGCTCACCTTCTGGCCGCCGGCGTTCATCGAGCATCTCGTCGGTCTCGGTTATCGCGTGATCGCCTTCGACAACCGCGATGTCGGGCTGTCCGAAAAGCTGCACGCAAAGACCGCGCTGAAACCTCAGTACATGGCCATCGCCAGCCTGCTGGGGCTGAAGCGTCTTGCGCCCTACACGCTTCGCGACATGGCCGCCGACACGGTCGGCGTCCTCGACGCGCTGAACATCGATCGGGCGCATCTGGTCGGCGTCTCCATGGGCGGCATGATTTCCCAGATCGTCGCGGCCGATCATCCGCACCGGGTTAAAAGCTTCACGGCATGGATGAGTTCGACCAACAACCCGAAGCTGCCGAAGGCCGATCCGAAGATCACGCAGGCGGTCTTCAATGCGCGCGTCGGCGCCCGCACCAGGGACGAGTTGATCGACCGGACGACGGACCTCTGGGGTCTCATCGGCACCAGGAACGGCGGACATGATCTGCAAGCGCTTCGCGAGCGCGTGGCCGCGTCGATCGAGCGCTGCAACTATCCGGCCGGTATTCGCCGCCAGATTGCGGCGATCATCGCGACCGGCGATCTGCGCCAGTGGACGCGGAAGATCACGGCGCCGACATTAGTCCTGCACGGATCGACCGATCCTCTTGTGCCGGTGCAGGCCGGTCACGACATTGCAGCGAACATCGAAGGCGCGCGGCTCGAGATCCTCGACGGCATGGGGCACGACCTGCCGCCGAACCACATGCCGCGCATCACTGATCTCATCGCGGAGCATGTCCGCGCTGTTGAGGAGAACGCCGCCTCCGAAAAAGCGGCGTAAGCCCCACGAACCCAAAAAAGGAGTGACAGAAATGACCGACGTGAAAGAAAACATCGACGACGTGAAAGAAGCCGTCGAAGAAGCGAAAGACGTAGCGGCTGAGGCGGCGTCTGAAACCGTGGAAAGCGCAGAAGCGGCCGCCGACCTCGCCGTGGAGTCGATTTTCGCGCGCATCCGCGCCGGCTTCAAAGACGCCGGCGCGGCGCTCTCCGATTCCGGCTCCATCATGGGCGACAAGCGCCGTGAAGTTCTGCTGACGATGCTTGAAAACGCTCAGACCAACGCGGACGCCACCTTCGCCGCGCTGCGCCAGGTCATGGAAGCGGAATCGATCGGCGATTCCCTCCGAATTCAGCGCGATGCGCTGCGCGAGGGCATCGACCGCAATGTCGCCCAGGTCCGTGAAGTGACCTCGCTGACGGCCGAAGGCGGCAAAGAAACGCTCGCCCCGGTCGCCGAATATCTCGGCCAACTGCGCGGTAAAGCGCGCGGCTCCGCGAACGTCTAAGCAACGGAAGCCTGTCTTTCAGATGGGTCGAAAACAAACCGGCGTCGGAGAAGTCCGGCGCCGGTTTTTCTTGGTGCGGTCTATGCGGGCGTTCGGCGGCGGTGCAGCTGGTCTAGTGGTACACGTGCCCGCTCGACGGAAACGCGGCTCTGCGCCAGGCGGACGCCTTGCGGTCGAAAGGAGACCATTGGTTTTCAGGAAGGGCCAGCCGGTCGGCGACAGCGAAATAGACGATCGGGTTGACGCCCAGTCCGCAATGGCTGGCGTAGACTTCGATATTGTCCGTCTGCGCCGATTTCGGCTCGATGCAGCCCCGCCAGTGCACGATGCCGTCGGTCTTCGTGAAGATTGAGGTGGACGGAACATAGGCAGGCGGACGGGCGAGGTTCTCCATCATCTCCTGCATATGCGCCGGCATCGTATCCTGGCCGGCGACCTGATTGTAAAGCCAGGAAATCGTCGATGCTTCAACGCGCCCGGAGATCGGGCTGCCGAGAGTGACGACCTGCCGGATCTTTTCGGGAAACCGCTTTGCAAGCTCTCGGGCCATGACGCCGCCGAGACTCCATCCGACAAGCGAGACTTTGCGCCGGGACTGGCGAAACACGGCGTCTATTCTGTCGGCCAGCAAATTGAAGATATCGCCTTCCGACCCCGGCCCGAGGTTGCGGCCGAGATTCCAGCCGTGGGCGTGATATCCTTTGCTCGTGATGAACCGGCGAAGGAGGCTCGTCGCGCGATCGCTCGTCAAAAAGCCGGGGCAGACGATGACGGAATGTCCGTCGCCGGACGGGGCGGCGCGCAAGGGGATTTCCGCGATCGGGAGGAGCGACATTTCGCCAAGCGCCCGCCCGGCCTCGAGCATGGCGAGGGAAAATGACGGGCGACCGAAGTCGGCGACGGTTTCGGACATGGGGCACCTTTCGGTTGCGCCGTCGCGAACGATCGCTCGACGACTGTCGAAATAAGATACGCTGCCCGGCCTGAAATAAAAGTGCCGGCGCTGCAAAAAACGAAGGTTAAAACTCTATCTATGCTGCGCTGCGGCGCGCCGAATAAAATATTGCTTCAAAAACGGATGTTTCGGAGCGAAATATGGGCGGGCTCGTGAGGCTAGGCGTTTTCCACCGCCGCGTTCACGCCATAAGCCTCCAGGCGCGCGTGGATTTGTTCGACATTGCAGGACAAGACGACGATGTCGTGCGTTTCGCCGTCGCGATCGATCACCTGATCTTTCAGCAGCGCCTCTCCCCGGAAACCGAGCTCCTCAAAAATGGCGACGGCGCCCTGTTGATCGACGGTCATCTGGGCCGACAGCTTTTTGAGGCCCTTTTCCAGGGCGATCAGGAAACACTCCTGGATCAGGATGCGTCCGAGCCCCTTGTCGCGGACGGCCTTGCTCACCAGAACCCGCATCTCGCCCCAATGGGGCGACCAGGACAGCGGATCCTGAAAGAGCGCCGCGCAGCCCGCGATCTCGTCGCCGTCCATCGCGAGAACCGTCGTGACGTGACCTTTCTCGTTCGCCCGGACCCAGGCCGAGACGACTTTGGCGTTGGTGATGTCGCGCGGCACGTAAAGAAGGTCGTGGGGAGGCAGTTTTCTTGCAAACGAGAGGATGTTCTCTTCGTCCGCAGCCGTCATCAACCGCAGATTGAAGATATGCTCGTCGCAGGTGACGGACGTGGGGTATCGCTGCTGATTTTCCGTCATTACACAGACCTTTTTGAAAGCCAGTCGTCGAGTTTCGGCCAGAGCCGCCGAACGGCGTTCGGCCCCGCCACAAGGCTGATGTGGCCGCCTTTCAGCACAAGCTCTTCTTTATCGGACGAGCCCGCAAGCTCGACGAGCGGCGCGCTCGCCTTCCGCTGAATGATATGATCGTGCTCGGCGACCGCGTGGAGAAGCGGAACCTTGATGTTCGCGAGGTTCGCGTTCTTGCCGCCCACGGTCAGCTCGCCCGTATAGAGCTTGTTGCCCCACATCAGCTCCCGGGTGACCTGTCGGAAGTACTCTCCCGGAAGCGGCAGGCCTTCATTGGCCCAGCGATCGAACTTCCGGTAGGATTCAACGAACTGATCGTTCCACAGATTATCCCATAGATCGATGCGGTTGGTGATGCCGCTGGCAGGACGAAGCATGTCGAAAGCCGTCATGATCATGTCGGCCGGAACAACGCCGACCATATCGACCAGCCTGTCGACGTCGAGGCTGTTCTTGTCGGACCAGGCGTTGAAAAGGCCCATCTCGTGCCAGTTGATCGGCGTCGTGAAGCAGACGAGGTTCTTCATCGGGCCGTCAGGGTGCGTCGCGCCGTAGATCACGGACAGAACGCCGCCCATGCAGTATCCGATCACGGTGACGTCGTCCTCGCCCGTCTCCATCCGGATCCGATCTAGACACGCCGGGATGAAGTCCTGGGTGTAGTCCTCAAGGCCTAGGTTTTTCTCTTCCGGCCGCGGCGGATCCCAGTCCATCACGAACACATCGTAGCCGCTCTTCACGAGGAACTCGACGAGGCTTCCGCCGGGCGCGATGTCCATGACATAGGCGCGGTTGGTCGTAGCCATGACGATGAGGATCGGGACGCGGTAAATCTCGTCCGTCTGAGCGTGATAGTGGTACAGCTTCAGCGTGCCGCGTTTATAAATCGTCTCTTTCGGCGTCAGCCCCACCGGCGGCGCGGCGGACGCGAAATACTCCACGCCCTTGATGTTGCGCTGGATCGTTCGGGTGATGAGTTTGCTCACCCGCTTCGACAGCGCTTCGCGGGTTTCGGTTTCTGTGGTCATGGTTACGCCGCCCCGCTCGCGTCTCGAAGACGCTTCTCGTTACTTGTTCTGATCGCCGACCGGCTTTTTCGTGCGCGGCGGCCGCGCCGAATTGGGCTCCGGAGCGACGGGCGCGATGCGCTGCAGCATGGCTTCGATGCGCACCAGCCGCTCGTCCATGGTCATGACCCGTTCGGCGAGGGCGTTGATATCCTCCCGGCTCGGCATGTTGAACATGGCGAGCTGCCGCGCCATGTGGCTGTTGACGCCTTTCTGCACGCGCATCTGCACCGCGGACGCCGCATTCGCGGTTTTGGCGAACTCCTCGGTGCCCATGAGCGCCGTACTAATGGACTCTACTCTTGCTTCGAGCTTTGCGATCGCCTCGCGGACCGTGTCGCCCGGATCCTTGGTCAGTCTTCCGGTAATGCCTCGCCTCCCTGAACTTGTTTTTCCGCACTTTCATCGCACAGAATAAATTTGGCAAGCCGCGGATCGTTCGCCGGCGCTTCCCAGGTCGGCGTGCGCCTGTGTAGTGTGCAGTCAAAGAAAAAAACTTCGGGAGGTGACGCGTGACGACGGTGCTCGATTTTTCGGCCGTGGATATCGCCGGCCAAGAAAAACGTCTGGCGGATTTCGAGGGCAAGGTGCTGGCCATTGTGAACACGGCCAGCAAATGCGGTTTCACGCCCCAGTTCGAAGCGCTCGAAGACTTGTACCAGACGTACAAAAAGGACGGGTTCGAGGTTCTCGGCTTTCCCTGCAATCAATTCGGCGCGCAGGAACCGGGTGGCGAGGCGGAGATCGCCTCCTTCTGCTCCACGACCTACGGCGTGACGTTTCCCATGTTTGGAAAAGTCAAAGTGAACGGCCCGGACGCCCACCCGCTTTACAAGTTCATCAAGAAAGAAAAGCCGGGCTTCGCCGGCAGCACCGGCATCAAGTGGAACTTCACCAAGTTTCTCGTGGACCGGACCGGCCGCGTTTTTCGCCGGTACGCGCCGCAGGAGCGTCCGCAGAGCATGCGCCGGGATATTGAAAAGCTGCTGGCGGCGTAAGCCGCCTAGAATACGATCGGCGCCGTAAGCGTCGAGGAGGCGAGACATGGCGACACGAGAACTTAAAAAGACGATCCCGCAGCCGCCCGGCAAGCCGGTCGTCGGCAACGCTTTCACGCTCAATCCGGACGCGCCGCTGCAGGGCCTGATGGAGTTGACGCGCCAGCACGGGCCGATCGTTCAGCTGGATATGCTCGGCAAACCGATGATCGTTGCCTCCGGTGCGGACATCGCCAGGGAGTTGTTTGACGAAAAACGGTTCGACAAAGCCGTGCGCGGACCGCTGCGCAAGGTGCGGGTAATCGGCGGCGACGCGCTGTTCACTGGCTACACCCACGAGCCGAACTGGGCGAAGGCGCATAACATCTTGTTGCCGACCTTCAGTCAGAAAGCGATGGTCAATTATCTGCCGATGATGATCGACGTCGCTGACCAGTTGGTGACGAAATGGGAGCGTCTGAACGCGGACGACGAGATCGACGTGGTCCACGACATGACCGCCGTCGCGCTGGATACGGTCGGCATCTGCGGATTTGACTATCGGTTTAACTCTTTCTACCGGCAGGACTTTCACCCCTTCATCGACGCCCTCGGGCGGACGCTGGAGACCTGCATGGTGCAGCGGGGCCTGCCGTTCGAGCATCTGGTGCTCCGCAAGCGGCTGGATCAGCTCACCGAAGATGTCTCGTATATGAACAATCTGGTCGACCAGATCATTCGCGAGCGTCGTTCCGGTGGCGACCGCGCCCAAAATGATCTGTTGAACTATATGCTGGCGGGCGTCGATAAGGCGACCGGCGAGGGGCTGTCTGACGAGAACATCCGTTATCAGATCAATACTTTCCTAATCGCCGGGCACGAGACCACGTCCGGCCTGATGGCGTTCACGTTGTATTTCCTGATGAACCACCCGGACGTGCTTGAGAAAGCGTATGCGGAGGTGGACGCCGTGCTCGGCCGGGACGTAGCCGTCGCGCCCACCTATGCGCAGGTGAACAAGCTGGAATACATTCGGATGATCCTGTTCGAGGCCCTCCGCTTGTGGCCGACCGCGCCGGCGATCGGCGTTTACCCTTATAAGGATGAAGTCGTCGGCGGAAAATATGCCCTGCCCAAGAACAGCTATGTCACGTTGCTTACATTGATGCTGCATCGCGACAAGTCCGTCTGGGGCGATAACGCCGAGGAGTTCAACCCGGAAAACTTCAGCAAAGAAGCCGAGCGCGAGCGGCCGTCATGGGCTTACAAGCCGTTCGGTAACGGCCAGCGGGCCTGCATCGGGCGCCAGTTCGCCATTCAGGAGGCGACGCTCGTGATCGCCATGATCCTCCAGCGCTTCGAGCTGATCGACCATGCGAACTACACGCTGAAGATCAAAGAAACGCTGTCGATCAAGCCGGACGAATTCAAGATAAAAGTCCGGCTCCGGCGAGACCTGACGCGCAGCGCGCTCGTTCCTGCGGGCGAAGCCGATGTTGAAACGGAATCACCATCGGAATCTGTTCAGCGCCCGAAACACGGCGCCAAGCTGTATGTCCTTTTCGGATCAAATCTCGGCGCTACGGAGACTCTAGCGCGGGAAATCGCCCAATCCGGCGAGGTGAACGGGTTTGATACGGTGCTCGCGCCGCTCGACGATTTCGCCAAAGGACCGCCGACCGACGGGGCTGTGGTCGTCGCCACCGCCTCATACAACGGCGCGCCGCCGGACAATGCGGTCCGGTTCGTCGAGTGGCTGGAGACCGCCCAGCCCGGAGCAGCGGATGGCGTGCAGTACACGGTGTTCGGTTGCGGCAACCGCGACTGGGCGGCGACCTACCAGGACGTACCGAGATTGATCGACGACCGACTGGCGGAGTTAGGCGCGAAGCGTATAACCGATCGAGGCGAAGCCGACGCTCGGGAGGACCTGGACGGACAGTTCGGCGAGTGGTTCGCGCCGCTGTGGCCGAAGGTCGGCGCGGCTCTCGATCTCGCTGTCGACTTCAGCGCCGAGCTTCAGTCGCGTCCGCTCTACGAGGTCGAGACCGCCGAAAGCGTGACCGCGAACCCGGTCGCCAATCAGGCGGGCGCGAAGCCCATGCGGATCATTGAAAATCGGGAACTGCAGACTCACGACGACGTCGACGGATCGCGACGCTCCACCCGACATATCGAGGTCGAGTTGCCGGCCGGCGTGTCGTACGAGCCGGGCGACCATCTCTGCGTCGTTCCGGTCAATCGCCCTGAGATCGTTAAACGCCTGCTGGAGCGGTTCGGGTACGACGAGGACTCCCATATCCGCATCAACGTCACCGGCGGTCGGCGCAGCCCGTTCCCGAACAACAGTACGTTCAGCGTCAAACGGCTTGCGGACGTATTCGGCGAACTGCAATCGGTGGCGAGCCGTAAGGATGTCGGCGTTCTCGCCGCCCACACGCGCTGCCCGGACACGAAAGCGAAACTCGAGGCTTTGTCGGCGCCGGCGGTCGGCGAGAAGGACCTTTATCGCTCCGAGGTTTTTCTGAAGCGCAAGTCGATTTTCGATCTGCTGGAGGAATTTCCGGCCTGCGAACTTCCGTTTGCATTGTTTCTCGAGCTTACGCCGTGGATGTCGCCGCGGTACTATTCTATCTCATCGTCTCCAAGCGCCAACCCGCGGGCGTGCTCCGTCACCGTCGCCGTCGTCGAAGGTCAGGCACGCTCCGGGAACGGCGTGTATCACGGCGTCTGCTCCAACTATCTCGCGGATGCGAGGCCGGGCGATATCGTCCAGGCGGTCGTCAAACCGCCCTCCGCGCCGTTTCGCCTGCCGACCGACCCCGCGCGGCCGATCATCATGGTCGGCCCGGGAACCGGCCTTGCGCCGTTCCGCGGCTTCATTCAGGAGCGCCGGGCGCTGAAAGAAAAAGGCGCAACCCTTGGGCCCGCCATGCTCTTCTTCGGGTGCAGGCGCCCGTCGGAGGATTTCCTGTACGCCGATGAACTGAGGGCCGCGCAGGATAACGGCCTTATTGAACTGCACACCGCCTTTTCACGGGAAGGCTCCGAACGGATCTATGTGCAGGACGTCATCCGGCGCGAGGGCGCGGCCGTCTGGCGGCTGATCGAGAACGACGCCGTCGTCTATGTGTGCGGCGACGGCGCGGCGATGGAGCCTGATGTGAAAAGGGCGCTCGCGACCCTCTACGCGCAGGAAACCGACTGCGATTATGAAATCGCGGAGAACTGGATGGAGACGATGGCCAAAGACGGTCGTTATGTTCTCGACGTCTGGGCGGGCGGGTGATCCGGGCGACGGCCGTCGCACTGGCCTAGGAAAAGGTCGCGGGAAACGTTGCCTGCAGCCAGTCCGTCAGTATGGAATTCAACGCCTCTGGCTGTTCCTGCGCGACCCAGTGCCCGGAGGGGATCGTCGCCTCGGTCAGATCCGGACAGTGCTCGCGCATCGCCGCCGTCAGTTTCGGATTGTCGGTCGCGCACACGACGTCATAGGCCGCATGCACGAAGAGCACGGGCATCTCCAGCCGCCAGGACGCCTTTGCTTTATCGGCATACATGGCGTTCGCCTCAAGGTTCATGTACCAGCTGTCGGGCGCGGTGAAACCGTTTCGGGTGAGCGCGTCGATGTAGACCTGCGCTTCGTCTTCGGACAAAACGGCCGTGTCCAGCGGAAAGCGCGGCGCCGGCGCGCCGTTCGGTCCGAACCATCCTCCGCGCTCACGCGTCGTCGCCGTGAAGGCGGGGCGTCCTACGCCCGACGCATCGCCGGAGCGAAACAGCGCGTGGACCGTGCTTGTCGGATCCGCATCGAACGCTTTTGTCGCGAGATCGAAGTTGTCCTGATAAAAGGCGATATAGTCCCATTGGCCGTTCAGGTACTGATCTTTCGGGTAAATCTCACGATCGACTGTATCGACAAGCGCTTCAAGCGTCAGCCCCATCGGCATATAGGGCACGCAGACGCCGACGACGCCGGCGCAGCGCTCGGGGAAATGCTGCGCGATCGACCAGACGACCGGCGCTCCCAGATCATGCCCCACCCAGATCGCCTTCGCCGTGTCGAGGTGGTCCAGCAGCTCAATCATATCCCGGACGATCTCTTCGATCCGGTAATCATCCTTGCTCGGGTGAATGGAAGAGCGCCCGTACCCGCGCATGTCCGGCGCGACGGTGCGGACGCCCTTGGCGCCGAGAGCCTGCAACTGGCGCCGCCAGGTCTGAGCGAGCTCCGGCCAGCCGTGGCAGAATATAACGGGCGTCTCCGCATCAGGCCCGCACCCGAGGTAGAACGACCTATGCCGCTCCGTTTTTGCAACGTGCTCGGTTATTTCCTTGGTCATTGATTGCTCGTCCCGGCGCCGTCAGCCCAATGTGCGACGTCAGTATCCGACGGCCGCGACCAAAATCCAAGACGACGCTGTCGCTCCCGGTCCGAGCAGTTTCGCGGCGGTGCGCCGACCGCTGGCCACGCGAGCGGATTGGGAGCAGGATCGATAACAAGCCGCAACCAACGGGATGAGGCCGTGGCGGAGCAGGGACGAATTCGCCCCGAATTGAGCGGCGTGCCGGAGACGATGCTCTGGCCGCTTTGGAACCGCGCGGCGGAGTCCCGCAGGATCGGCGGCGTGCTCCATGATCCCGCCTCGGTCGATCTGGTGCGGAGGCTGAATTATCCGTTCTTCGCAAAATTCGGAATACCGACGCCGTACCTCGCGATCAGAGCGCGGTTCTGCGATGAGCTGATCCGCAGCTATATCGCTCGAAATGCGAAGGACCCCGTCGTCGTGGCGCTGGGCGAGGGCCTTGAAACCCAGTTCTGGCGGATAAATGACGCGAGAGTTCGGTGGATCAGCGTCGATCTTCCAGAAGCGATAAAGGTCCGTAAGCGGCTATTACCCGTCGACGAGCGGCAAACGCTAGTGCCCTGTTCGGCGCTGGACGACACGTGGCTCGCCGCCGTGCCTGCTGGAGCAAAGCCCTTTTTCACCGCCGCCGGCCTTCTCATGTACCTCCGGGAGGAAGAGGTCCGCAGACTTCTCTCGATGATAATCGAGGCGTTTCCGAGTGCTGAACTGTTTTTCGACGCCGTTCCGAGCGTGTTTTCGAAACTCTTTCAGGGCGGCGTCTACGTCACGCAATATTATCGTGCGCCCCGAATGCCCTGGGGCGTCTCCATACGTGATTTACAAAAGTTCGTATCCACTATTCCTGGTTGGAGAGTTGCGCTTTCAAAAACGTACGGAGAGGTTTTCCCGACCCGTACGCCGCTTTCCTCGTCAATTTCCAGGCTTCCGACCGGTCGCGGGCGCTTGTCGCCGAGCCTCAATCTGTTGCAGGGCGAGGGGTGACGCCGACCGTCGGCGCCGACGTTCTGGACGTTTCCCGCGTAGGGCGTACGAAACGCTAGCGGCCCGGAAATCCTAGCCCAGAGAATTGACGCCGCCGATCGCGATAATCGGACCTGTCGGCGCACCGGTGGGGGAGCCGCCAGCCGGTTCGAGGCTGATCGCCAGCGCTGCGCCCGCCCGCACTTTCTCACGAATATCCTCCGGAAGCGGAACGTCGCCGTCCGTTTCCGGGCTGAAGACGCCGAGCGAGACGGGCGCTTCGCCTTCCGGGATCAGCCAGAGTTCGGTCTCGCGGCCGTCCGCATCGACCTCGAACGCCTTCACCCGGACCGCGCCGTCGCTGACATCGATCCGAATTAGGATCGCCTGGGGGCCGTCCGTCGGCGTCAGGGCGGCGTAGTACTCGATCGTTTCCGGCCTTTGCGGGTCCGGTTCCGTTGTCAGAACCGGAATCAAAGCGAACGCCGAAAGAAGCGCCAGAGCAGCGGCGGCGGCCCTCCAGAACGACGTCGATCGCCAGAGAAGCAGAACAACGCCCCCTGCTTCGTCCTTGTCCGCCGCTTCTGCATCCAGCAAAGCGTCGAGCCGCGCCTTCAGCGTTTCAGGCGGCGCGACGGGCGGGAGATCTGATAAAAGCGCGGCGGCGCGCTCGCGCCATTTGTCGACGAGCACCGCGAACGCGGGGTCGGACGCCGCGCGCGCCTCCACTGTCTCTGCCTCGGCCTGCGGCAGCAGCCCCAGGGCGTATTCAGCAGCCCGAACCTCGTCGTCCGGAAGGTCGTCGCGATCGATCACGAAGCGCCTCCCTCGTCGTCTTCAGGGATGGAGCCGTCGGGTGCGGCGTCGTTGGGCGCCGTTTTCTCCGGCGGAGCGCCGTCGAGGCAGCGGCCGAGAACTTTCAGGCTGCGCCGGATGCGGCTCTTCACGGTGCTGAGCGCTGTCTCGGTCCGCTCCGCGATTTCCGGATAGGAGAGACCCTCGAAGAACGCCTGCCGGAGGAGCGCGCGCCGGTCGGTCGGCAACTCTTCAAGACACGCCCGAACCGCCGCGGCTTCGCTCGACCGCGCCGCGAGAGCTTCCGGGTCCGGCGCGTCGTCGACCAGCAGATCGTCTTTGAGTTCGCCGTGGCGCTCCGTCCGGCTGCGCCGCCGAGCCTTGTCGATGGCGGTGTTGCGCGCGATCGACGTCAACCACGCATTCGCCGAGACGCCCTGCTCTTCGAACAAATGACCCTTCGTCCAGATCTTCAGATAGGTTTCCTGCACGGCTTCTTCTGCATCGACGCTACTTTTCAATATACGAAGCGCGATGGCGTACAGATGCGGCGCTGTCGCTTGGTAGAGCGCATCGAACGCCGGCCGGTCGCGCGCCGCGATACGACGGAGCAATTCGGCGACGTCGCTCGCTGATTTGGATCCGTCGACCATCGCGTCCCTGATCGACCGGCGCGGCGCCGGTACGTCGAAAGCCCTTTTTGCCTAGCAGACGTCCGCCGGCTTGCAAGTCCGCCTGGAAACAAAACACGCCTCTCGAAAAAAAATCGCTCCAGCGCGCGTCCGATGGCGATCCGGCTGCGTTTCTCAACTGCGCGCGGAATGCGCGCCCGCGAATTCTGAAAGGCGAGAAACGATGCAGATCAAGACCTTCCTTATGTGCGGCGCGGCGGCCGCGCTCTTTTCCGGCGCCGCTCAGGCGGCCTCAAGCCACCGGGAAGCGCCAGCCATCACCGAAAGCCCGAAAGTCGACGGCACCGACTTCTACATGTTCCGCAGTTACGAGCCCGGCCGGTCCGACTACGTCACCTTCATCGCGAACTACCAGCCGATCCAGGCGCCCTATGGCGGGCCGAACTATTTCACTATGGACCCGGAGGCCCTCTACGAAATCCATATCGACACGGACGGCGACGCTGTCGAGGACCTCACATTCCAGTTCGATTTCGACAATGAGCTGGTCGGCGGGACGGGCATCACCCTCGACATCGGCGGCGAGACCGTTCCGATCGCGCTTCGCGCCGCCGGGCCGGTCACGAACCCGACCTCCAACACCCTCGGCGAAATTGAAAACTATGACGTCTACGTCGTCCGCGGCGATCGCCGCACCGGCGATCGCGCCCTCGCGGGCACGTTCCAGAAACCGCTCGACAATATCGGCACAAAGACCATTCCGGACTACCCGGGCTACGCAGCCCAGTTCGTCAACACCCTCCCCATTCCAGGGTGCGCCGAGAACGGACGCGTCTTCGTCGGTCAGCGGGCCGAAGCCTTCGCCGTCAATCTCGGCGAGGTGTTCGACCTCGTGAACCTTGTCCCCATCGACGGCGAGACGTTCGAAGGCGGCATCATGCAGGATCGCGCGAACGACGATCTCGTCGGGCTCGCCAACGTGACCTCCCTTGCGATCGAGGTGCCGATCACGTGCATCGCCGACGAGGGCGACGACATCATCGGCGCGTGGACGACGGCCAGCCTGCCCCAGGCCGAGATCGAAGATCCGTCTCCGACCTATGAGAACCCCTCCGCCGTCGGCGGCGCATACGTGCAGCAGTCCCGGCTTTCCGCGCCACTCGTCAACGAGTTGGTCATCGGCCTCGGCTCGAAAGATCTGTTCAACGCCGCCGAGCCGACGCAGGATTCAGCGCTTGCGACCTTCGTCACCAACCCGACCCTTCCGGCGATCCTCGATCTTCTGTTCCGCGACGCGGTGAACGCAACCCTAGGGACGAGCTTCGACAACATCGCGCCGGCGAACCTGCCGCGGAACGATCTGGTCGCGGCGTTCCTCACGGGCATCGACGGGCTCAACCAGCCGGCGGGCGTCACAGCGTCCGAAATGATGCGCCTCAACCTCTCGATCCCGCCGACGGCGCGCGACGAGCAGAGCACCTTCGGCGTGGCGGGCGACGATCTCGCCGGCTTCCCGAACGGCCGGCGCCCGGGCGACGACGTGGTCGATATCGCGCTGCGCGTCGTCATGGGCGCTCTCTGCCATCCGGTTCCGATCGCCGGCGAGCCGACAGATCTCGGCCTCTGCGAGCCGGACGACGCGCCTGTCGGAACGGCGGCGTTCACCGACGGCGCGCCGATCAGCGCCTCGGAGCACCAGGACGCTTTTCCGTACCTCAACGATCCGATCCCCGGCGCGACGGGTTCGTGAGGAGAACGCAGATGACAAAATCCGTGAACACGCGGTTCGGACTGGCGGCAATCCTCGCGGGGGCGCTCCTCGCCGCAGGCTGCAGCGACGACGACGGGTTTCAGCAGCTGATCCCGCCGCCTCCGCCGCCGCCCCCTCCCGGGGCGGTCGCCCCGGAAACAGCCGCCGGCCAGCTCGGCGCCGGCTTCCAGGCGGCCTTCACCGCGGCGCCGAACGACGCGCCTATCGATCCGCAGGCGGGCGACATCGTCGATGTCGATCCGACCGCCGATCCGATCGACATCACCAACCCCGCATAGTTGCGTAACGCCGCCGGAAGATCGCGTTATGATCTTCCGGCGGTCGCCCCCGCGCTTTAGGGGAAGACGACCGGCGCCCGTTCCGCGCCGCGCCCAGCAGACGTCGAGGCCTCCCGTGAAAAGACTTCTCGCCGCAGCGCTCTTCTGCGCCGCGACATCCGCTTCCGCCCATGATTTCTGGCTCGCTCCCGCGGCCTTTCAGATGGACGCGCCGGGCGCGACCCGCGTCGATTTCTCCATCGGTCACGCATCGGAAGTCGAGCCGTGGAACCTGCAATGGAGCCGCGTCTACTCGCTCCGTACGTATACGGCTGAGGGCGTCGCGGACCATCAGCGCTCCATCATTCCGAAAACGCCCCTCGCTCCCGGCTTCGCCCGGGTCGCGCTTGAGGCGGCGGGCACCCATGTCGTGGCGTTCGAAAGCCGCGACAGCTTCAGCGAACTCGAAGCGGAGCGCTTCAACGCCTACGCTGAAAAGGAGGGCCTCGTCGCGGTGCTGTCAGCGCGCGAGAACGCAGGGACGACGGATGAAAGCGGCCGCGAGACCTATTCCCGGCGGGCGAAGGCGCTCGTCCAGGTCGGCGACGTTGTAACGGACAACGTGCTGGAGCCGATCGGCCAGACCCTCGAAATCGTTCCGCTGCGTCACCCGTACGCCCTCGGCGACGACCGCGCGCTTCCTGTCAGGGTGCTCTTTCGCGGCGAGCCTTTACAGGGTGCACTGATCGATCTGACGGATCTCGCCTCAGGCGACGGTCCCCCTCAATCCCGGCGCACTGACGCAGCCGGCGTCGCGACGTTCGAGGTCCCCGAAGCCGGCGCCTTCAAGTTGAACGTCATCTGGGGCGTCTCGACGCCCGCATCCGACC
Organism: Pseudomonadota bacterium; assembly: GCA_038522735.1. GTDB lineage: Bacteria > Pseudomonadota > Alphaproteobacteria > Caulobacterales > Parvularculaceae > JBCBJX01. The sequence goes on along the minus strand of JBCBJX010000007.1, from coordinate 41,409 downwards.
GCGCTGAGTTCGACACGATCTTCTGCAGCTTGACGTTCGGCATGCGTCCCTAGCGCTCTGAAACCCGGACGCTCGTTCTGCTCCAAAAGCGCCGTCGCGTAAAACGCCGGGCAGGCGGCGCGGCCAAGGCCGATCTTCCAACGACACGCTTGTCACGGGCGCTGTTTTCTTTGATTTCGGTGCTCACGTGGTCCTTCGGCGAGGCGGCGCGTGATCACAGAGCGGGTATTGGGACGGCTGACGGCGCGCCTGCGTCGGGTCTATGGCGACGGCCCGCCGGAGCCAGAGGACCTCGCGCAGGCCGCGGTCGAGAAGCTCGCCGGCCGGGCGACCGGGGATATCGAGAACGTCGATGCGTATCTCTTCCGCACCGCCGTCAATATGGGGCTCAATCAGATCGAACGCGCACGGGTCGCCCGGCGCTACGCGGAGTTCGTGCTGACCGGCGCCCATGCGCCCGTCGTGGAAGAAACGACGCCCGAGGATGTCTATTCAGGGCGGGAGAGGCTGGAGCGCCTGAAACGGGCGCTGAACACGCTCACCCCGAAGCAAAGAACCATCGTCGCGCGCAGCCGCCTGCGCGGCGAAACCTATGCGGAGATCCGCGCGGCGACGGGATGGAGCGAGGCGGACATCAGCCGCCAGCTGAAGGCGGCGCTCGCCCGGCTGCAGGACGAGTTGGATCCGGACCCCGAGGGGAATGGACGATGAAGGACGGTATGGGCGCGTCGGAGCAAGTGAAGTCGGAAGCGCGCGATTGGTTCGCGCGCCTTTCCCGCGTGGACAGGCCGGAGGAGACCGTCGCCGCCTTCCGCGCCTGGCTAAAGGCGTCCGAAGACAACGCCGCCGCCTTCGAGGCTCTCGCTGAGGCCTGGGATGACCTCGCGCTCCTGAACCTGGAGCAGGACCTTGCAGCGCGGGCGCCGATCACCCGCCCGCGCCGCAGCCTTCGCGTCGCGTTCGGCGGCGTGCTCGCAGGCGTCGCCGCACTCGCCGCGGTTCTCGTCGCCTTCGTCGTCGCGACAGGGCCCGCCGACCCCATCGAGCACCAAACAGGCGTCGGCGAAATACGGACTGTGACGCTAGCCGACGGATCGAGCGTGACGCTCGACGCCCGCTCGCGGATCATCGTTGATTTCTCGAAAGGCGCGCGCACCGTCGCTCTCTCGCGCGGACGGGCGTTCTTCGAGGTCGCGTCCGATCCGGCGCGCCCCTTCTCCGTCGACGCGGGCGCCGCGACCGCCACGGCGGTCGGAACGGCTTTCGCGGTCCGGCGCGGCGAGGCTGTACGCGTCGCGGTGACCGAAGGGCTGGTCGATGTGGCGCCGCGGTCCGGCGACGTCTTGCGTCTCGCCGCCGGGGACGTCGTCGCGGCGGAGGCCGGCGGCGTCCTCGGCGGGGTCGCCGGCTTCAACGCGGAACGTCTCCTCGACTGGCGGAACGGCCGCCTCGCTTTTGACGATGCGGCGCTCTCCGAAATCGTCGCGGACATGAACCGCCACCGGCGCAAGCCGATCGTGATCGTCGACGAACCGCTCGGCGCGTTGCGGTTCACCACCGCTTTTCGAGCCGACGAGACCGACGTCTTTCTCGCCGCCCTTCCGTCGCTCGAACCGGTGCAGATCATCGAGACCGACGCTGCGGTGCTGATTCACGCGCCTCGCGAGCGCTGAAACGTGAAGGTTTCGTGAAAAATCACTCCGCGCTGAAAAACTGACACGTCGGCCCTGTCTCTTGATCAGCGCCCGCATCATGCGGGCGACATGACGTTCAAGGGTCTTTGGGGGGCCGCCATGAAACCGATCACTCTGCGCAGCGCACTCTCCGCCGCCGCGTCCGCGGCGGTCATCGCCGCCAGCGCCGGCGCCAGCGACGACGTCGTCCGTATCGAGATGCCCGCCCAGCCTCTGGGCCAGGCCGTGGCGAGCTTTTCCGAGCAGGCGGACGTCGCCGTCGTCGCGCCCGCGGCCCTCCTGAGCGGCCGCCGGGCGAACGCCCTTTCCGGCGAATTCACCATCGCCTCGGCCCTCGACGCCATGCTCGCCGGGAGCGCCGTCGAAGCCCGCGCAGATGTGAGCGGCGCCTATATCCTGGCCGCCGCGTCGACCGCGATCGTGGTGCAGGACGAGGACGACGAGGAGGAGATCAAGGACGTCGTCGTCGTGAAGGGTTTCCGATCTTCTTTCGCCTCGTCGCTCAGAACCAAGCGCGAAGCCAATCAGGTCGTCGACGCCATCACGGCGGAAGAGATCGGCCAGTTCGCCGACCAGAACGTCACCGAGGCGGTGCAGCGCATTTCCGGCGTCCAGATCACCCGGAATAACGGGGAAGGCGAAAGCGTCAGCATTCGCGGCCTGTCGCCGACCTTCACCCGGGTTGAGTTGGACGGCCGCTCCACAAACATCACCATCGACAGCGCCAACCCGGAGCGCCAGAGCGTCCTCTCAGTCTTTTCCTCCGACCTCTACAACTCCATTGAAATCATCAAATCGCCGACGGCGGCGGATGTCGAAGGCGGCCTCGGCGGCATCGTTCGTCTCAATACGCCGGACCCGTTGCGCGTGGGCGAGCTGCGCTTCGGCCTTGAAGGAACCCTGACAGATGCAGAGTACCGGGATGATGAGGAGCCGGGCGTCAACGGCTTCTACATCAACACCTTTCTGGACAACCGTTTCGGCGTGCTGGTGTCCGGCAGCTACGAAGCGCGCGACCGCCGCGTCGATCGCATCGAAAACACCAACGGCTATTCGATTGTGGAAGGCGGGCCGTTGGACGGCGCCGCCTTCGCCGAGCGGCATCGCCAGGAGATCCGAATCGGCGACGTTGATCGGTACAACTACAACATCAAGCTCGAGTTCCAGCCGACCGACGCGCTGCGGCTCTTCGCCGATATTTACGGAGCGAACGAAGAACGGGCCGAGGATCGCTCGCGCCTCCAGATCGACTGGAGCCGGGGCGACCTCATCGGAGGCGAAATCGGCGCGGGCGGTCAGTTGACCTCGGCGCAGTTCGAGAGCGCACGGACGGACGTCAACACCTTCCGACGCAATGTCGATATCGAGAGCCTCGGGTTCACCGTAGGCGCTGAATTCGAAAACGAAGACTGGAAAATCCTGCTGGAAGGCAACTCGGCCTCCAGCGAGGAGGACTTTGAGGAATTCCGCGCCCAGGCTCGGGGCAATGAAGACGGAAGCTACGATCTTTCAGCGGATCCTGAATTCCCGGTGATCGCCGCCGACGGCGCAACGGCCAATCTTCGTATCCGGAACAACGGTTCGAACCTCCAGCGCCGGATCATCTCGATCGAAGAAGAGGTCGCTCGCTTCGATGTCGAGCGCTTCGTAAACCTCGGCGCCATCACGAGCTTTGAAGGCGGGTTCCGTTATGCGGCCGCGGAATTCGAACGCAGTCAGGGACAGATCAATTCGCCGGAACGACCGCGACTGAACGACGGCGTCGACGGCTTTGCGTTCGACGGGCGCACCTTCGGCTTCGGCGAAGGCGGCCCGAACGCCCTGACCAGCTGGACGTCCGTGGACCCCGAACTGCTTTATCTCGCCAACCCGTCCGACGAGACGTTTTCCTTCAATGACGAAAACCTCTGGACGATTGAAGAGACGACGACCGCTTTCTACGCCCTCGCGAACTATGAGCTGAATGTCGGCTGGACGGCGCGGGGCAATTTCGGCGTTCGCGTCGTGACCACGGATTACAGCGGCGACGGCGCCGAGGACGTCATCATCGAAGACGAGGACTTCCTCGATCTCACCGGCGAGGACGGCGACTTCGGAAACGTCGGATTTCAGACCCTGGACCGCGACTACACGGACGTTCTGCCGTCTTTCAACTTCGTGCTGTCGCCGTCGGAGGACGCGCCTCTTCTCGTACGCGGCGCCGTCAGCAAGGCGCTCACCCGCCCGGACATCAACGCGATCAATCCCGGCCTCGTCGTTCGTGTCGAAACTGTTGAAAATGACGGGGTCATCCTCCCCGACGGCGAACCGACCGATGAGGGCACGTTCGAGGCGGGCAACCCCGATCTCGAACCGTTTGAGGCCTGGCAGTACGATCTTGGCCTTGAATACTATTTCGGCGAAAACGACGAGAGCGCCCTATCGGTCGCGTTTTTCTACAAGGATATTGAGAATTTCATCTTTCAGTCGGAGGCGTTCATCACGTACTCGCGACCGGAACTCGGTATAGGGACGCTCGTCGATATCGATCTGCGCATGGGCGATTTTTCGTTCAATGGCGGCGAAGCGACGGTGCAGGGCTTCGAGGTCGGCTTCCAGACGCCCTTCAGCTTCCTGCCGGCCCCGCTCGACGGCCTCGGCGTCTTTGCGAACTATACCTATACGGATAGCGAATTCACCGACAACAACGGCGCGACGCTGCCTTTCCCGGGTGCTTCAGAAAATGCGTTCAATGTCGCCGGCTACTACGAGATTGGCGGGTTCTCCGCTCGCCTCGCCTACAACTATCGCGACGAGTTTCTAGACGAGCCGGGCGATGATGACGGGACGGACAATATCTTTACGGATGAGCAAGGCCGCCTTGATCTCGCTGTCCGTTACCGTTTCGAAAATGGCATTCGCCTGTCCTTCGACGCACTGAACCTCACCGAAGAGTTCAACTACGACTATTTCGACAGAACCGACCGTCTACGTCGGCGCGAGTTCGAAAGCACGATCTACACGTTCGCCATTGCGTACACGTTCTAACCCCAAGAGCGGTCGGCCGCCGCATGCGTTTGTTGCGGCTGTCGATCACATATCGGGCCTCCCAATGAAAACCGCCGGCGTTTTCTTCGCTCTGTTCGCGACGGCCCTCGCCGACACTGCTGCAGCGCACCCGGATCATGCTCCGGCGCCGCCCTGGCAGCAGGCGACGGGTTGGCCGGACCGCATCATCACCACCTTGACGAACGATCCCGCGACAAGCTTCTCCGTCACCTGGCGGACGGATGAAACTGTCGGCCGGACCATCGCACAGATCGCGCCGGCGACGCCTGACGCCCGCTTCGACATATTGGCCGAGACGGTGAAGCCGAAGACCGAGCGTCTCGACATGGAGGTGATGGAGACCGAAGCGGGCGTACGCATGTCGCCCTTCAATTTCGGCCTCGGTCGCTATGCGCATTTCCATTCGCACACCTTCGAAGGGCTGGAGCCTGACACGCTCTACGCCTGGCGCGTGCAGGGCGAGCGCGGCAAATGGAGCGAGTGGTTCCAGACCCGGACCGCGCCGCGCGAGGGCCCCGTCGAATTCGTTTACTTCGGCGACGCGCAGCAGGGCGTCCGCTCCCACTGGTCGCGCGTTATCCGCGCCGCGAGCGAGGCCGCGCCCCATGCGAACTTTTATCTGCATGCGGGCGATCTCGTCATGAAAGGCGACAGCGACTATAACTGGGCGGAATGGTTCGCCGCAGGGTCGTTCCTGCACGCCCGCACGCCGAGCATTCCCGTGCCGGGCAATCATGAGAACGTCTCGGTGCACCCCGATGACCCAGACGCCGCGCTTGTTCCGGGCGGTGAAGGAAAGCGAATGCGCGTGCGCACGCCGTTCTGGCGCGCCCAGTTCACGCTTCCGGTCGTGAAAGAGCTGCCGGAAACGCTCCATGAGAACGTCTATGATATTCGTTACACGAAAGACCTTCATGTCTTCGTGGTCGACAGCGCCCGTTCGACCTTCCGGGAGCAGGCGGACTGGCTCGAGACGGCCCTGAAGGCGAGCGACGCGCGCTGGAAGATCGTCTCCATGCACCACCCCTACTTCGCTTTGCAGACCTTCGACCGGGACGACAAGGACGCCCGCCGACGCCGCGCCTTCACGCCGGTGATCGACGGGAACGACGTCGATCTCGTCCTGACCGGTCATATCCACACCTATGTCCGTGGCGAAACAGCAGAGCAGCGCACGTCGCGCATCGCTTCAGGCGAGGGACGTTCCGTAAAGACCGTGTTCGCCATATCCGCCTCTGGCGCCAAGTCCTCCGATATCTACGGGGCGCTGCCGGTCGAACGCGTGGGTGACGATGAGCCCGATGTCGGCGGGGTTGCGGTGAAGCGCGTCGCCGGCAACACGCCCATGTTCCAGGTGCTGCGCATCGACGGCGACACGCTGGAGTACGCCGCGCATATGGCGACGGGCGAGGTCTATGACCGCTTCACGCTCGTGAAAAACGAAGCGGGCCTGAAAACCCTGACGGCGGGCGAGGAAGCCTTCGGCGATCTGCGCCTGTTCGACAACACCGGGCCCTACCGCGAATGGCTGGACCTGCGATGAGAACGCGCCTCGCAATCGCGGCCGCCGGGCTACTGGTCGCGGGGCCCGCCGCAGGGCATCCGGGCCACTCAAACGCCGAGAAACAGCCGCCATGGCAGGCGTCGAGCGAGTGGCCGGACCGTTTAATAACAACCATTACGGAGGATCCGGCGACGAGCTTCTCCGTCAGCTGGCGGACGGATTCAAGCGTCGGCGAAGCGATCGCCCAGATCGCGCTCGCAACCGCCGACGCGCGGTTCGACCTGAACGTGCTGGAGACCAAGAAAGCGAAGACAGAGCACGTCCGCCTCGACATGATCCCGGGGCCGGACGGTCCCGTGCACATTCTCGAAAACCACGGACTGCCGCCAGCGCACTATCACTCGCACACCTTCGAAGGGCTGGAGCCTGACACGCTCTACGCGTGGCGGGTGCGCGGCGCCCGCGGCCGCTGGAGCCCCTGGCGTCAGCTGCGGACGGCGCCCCGCGAAGGCCCGGTCCAGTTCCTTTTTTTCGGAGACGCGCAGACAGCGATCCGCTCCCATATCACGCGCACGTTCGATGCGGCGTCGCTGGAAGCGCCGCGTGCACGTTTCGCCATCCATGGCGGCGATCTCGTCAATACGGCCATGTACGATAAGGAGTGGGCGGAATGGTTCGGCGCGCTCGGCCGCACCCACCAGATGATCCCGTCCGTCCTCGTCGCCGGCAACCACGACTACGTCAATTTCGACCGGGATGAAGAAGACCCGAAGCTTTTCGCCGTGGAGAACAAGACTGTCGCGCCGGTCTGGCGCCCGCAATTCGCCCTGCCGGTGGAGCCGGACGTCCCCAAGGCGCTACGCGAGACCGTCTACGACGTTCGGTACCATGAGGGCCTTCATCTCTTCGTGCTGGATTCGTCCGGCGTCGACTTCGACGGCCAGCTGCGATGGCTTGAAGGGCGGATCGTCGCGAGCGATGCGCGCTGGAAGCTCCTCACCATGCACCACGCCCTCCACGCGAACGTCGCAGGCAACGAGCACCCCGCCCATCTTGAGCGCCGCGAAGCGCTTCTCGCGACGATGGAGCGTACAAAGATCGATCTCGTCGTCACGGGCCACCGCCACTCCTATCAGCGCGGCGTTTACGGATCGGAGGTCGCCCGCTTCGCTGCCGGCGACCAGCAGGCCGTCGATACGGTTTTCATCATCACGGCGTCGTCGACAAAGCGCGGCCAGACAAAGCCTGAGGTCTGGGACGCCTATACGGAAGACCTGAAGGGCGCCGTCAAACTTTCCCGGCACGGAGACAACACGCCCATCTACGCTGTTTTCGATCTCGACGGCGACACGCTGACGTACCGCGCCATGGACCCGACCGGCGCCCTCTATGACGGGTTCACGCTGAGGAAGCGCGACGGCGTCAAGATCCTGATCGATGATCCGGTCGTGGAGACAGAGCCGCGCACCCGCGCCAACACGGGGCTCTATATCGGTTGGGACGATTTGCGATGACGATGGAGGTGTTCTCGTCTCGCGTTGTCGTCATTTACGCGCCTAGAAGCGGCTCGTTACGGAGCGCCTCGAGTTCCGGGCGAAGATCGCACACGCCGCGCTAGGTGCGACGCTCAACGGGCCGCTTTCTTCTCCAGCCTGAAAGCGTGCAGAAGCGGCTCGGTGTAGCCGCTCGGCTGCGTTGCGCCTTCGAAGATCAGGGCGCGGGCCGCGCGGTAGGCGACGCCGTCCGGCGTCAGCGGCTCGTAATTCGGATCATCCGCATTCTGCGCGTCGACTTTCTTCGCCATCTTCTGCAGCGCGGCGTCCACCTGCTCCGGCGTCGCAACGCCGTGGTGCAGCCAGTTCGCGATGTGCTGGGAGGAAATGCGCAAGGTCGCGCGGTCTTCCATGAGGCCGACATCATGGATGTCCGGCACCTTGGAGCATCCGACCCCCTGATCGATCCAGCGGACGACGTAGCCGAGAATGCCCTGGGCGTTGTTCTCCAGCTCCTCGCGCACCTCGTCCTCGCTCCAGTTCTTGCCCGCAGGCGCCGTCGGGACCGTCAGGAGCCGGTCGATCGAGGGCGGCGCTTCTTTTGCAAGGTCCTTCTGCACGGAGAAGACGTCGACGGCGTGGTAATGCATGGCGTGCAAGGTCGCCGCGGTGGGGGATGGCACCCAGGCCGTGTTCGCGCCCGCCTTCGGGTGGCCGATCTTGTCACGGAGCATGTCCGCCATGCGGTCCGGCGCCGCCCACATGCCCTTGCCGATCTGCGCCTTGCCCGACAGGCCGCAGGCAAGGCCGATCCGCACGTTGCGCGCCTCATACGCAGCGATCCAGTCGGTCGCTTTCATCTCCGCCTTGCGGATCATCGGCGCCGCGCGCATGGACGTGTGGATTTCGTCGCCCGTCCGGTCGAGGAAGCCCGTATTGATGAAGACGATTCGGTGCTTCAGGGCCTCAATGCATGCGGCGAGGTTCGCTGAGGTGCGCCGCTCCTCGTCCATCAGGCCGACCTTGATCGTGTGGCGCTGGAGACCGAGTAGGTCTTCGACCGCGTCGAACAGGTCGTTCGTAAACCGACATTCGGCGGGCCCGTGCATTTTCGGCTTGACGATGTAGACGCTTCCAGCGCGCGAGTTGCGGAACCCGCCGCGGTCTTGAAGATCGTGCAGGCTGCAGAGCGTCGTGAACACGGCGTCGAGAACCCCCTCCGGCGCCTCGCCGCCGTCGGCCGTCCGGACGGCTGGATTGGTCATCAGGTGGCCGACATTGCGCACGAAGAGGAGAGCGCGCCCGGGCAGGGTGAGATCGCCCCAGCGGCGGTCCTCCTCCAGCGCACGGGTCATCCGCTCGCCGCCTTTCTCAAAGCTCGCCGAGAGATCGCCCTTCATCAGGCCGAGCCAGTTCGTATAGGCTGCGACCTTGTCTTCGGCGTCGACGGCGGCGACGGAGTCTTCCAAGTCCACGATCGCCGTCAGGGCCGATTCCAGCACCACGTCCGAGACGCCCGCGGGATCGTCCCGGCCGATCGGATGCGTACGGTCGATCAGCACTTCGATGTGAAGGCCGTTGTTTCGAAGCAGCAGGCCCCGATCCTCCCTCGCAATCAGCTGGCCGGGGTCCTTCAGCTCCAGTTCGCCGCCGTCCCACGACGCCCAGTCTCCGCCGGCGACGGGAACCGCCTCGTCGAGAAACACCTTTGCGCGGGCGATCACCGCCGCGCCGCGAACCGGATCATAGCCGCCCGGTTTCGCCGGCGGCGCGTCCAGGGCGTCGGTGCCGTAGAAGGCGTCGTAGAGGCTGCCCCAGCGTGCGTTCGCGGCGTTCAGGACGAAGCGGTCGTTCAGCACCGGCACGACGAGCTGCGGCCCCGCCATCCGGGCGATTTCGTCATCGACGTTTTCGACATCGACCGTGAACGGCTCCGGCTCCGGTTCAAGGTAGCCGACGGACTGCAGAAACGCCTTATACGCTGCAATGTCTTCGATGGGTCCCGGGTGCGCGTCGTGCCAGCCGTCGATTTCGTGCTGAAGCGCCTCGCGCCGGGCGAGCAGGGCGGCGTTCTTCGGACCGAAGCGCGCAAGGATCTCAGCGAGGCCGCGCCAGAGGGCGTCGCTTTCGACGCCGGTTCCCGGAAGCGCCTTCCGTTCGACGAACTGAAACAGCTCCGCCGCGATCTTCAGTCCGTTCGTCTCCACGTAGTCGCTCATTCAGAGCCCCTCTCTCCTGCGTTGCGGCGGTTCTAACCGCTTGCGGCGCTCTGGAAAACGAGGGCCGGCGCCGCAGCGACTGTCAATCAAAGCGCGCTGCAAATTTATGAAAAGGCGGGCGTGCGGCCGCTGTCAGGCGCCGTTGGAGGACCGTGATCCCCGCACGTTTCAGGTCTTGCTTCGGTGTTCGGTCGCTCGCTCCGAGCGCTTGGCGTCCGCTCCCCTGCCGGGAGATCGGTTGCGTCTGGTCACCCGTCGGCCGGCCCGGCGGAGAAACTTCCGGATCAGGGGCCTCGTCTTCGAGGCCGGCAGGTACTAGGCTGCCGTGCGCGAGCACGCGTCAGGAGAAAAGGCATGGACGGACCGCTGAGCGCTCCGGCGTCGGAGCCGAAGCTTGTTCCGGTTCCCGCATTCGACATCGTCGTCTTCGGCGCGGCGGGCGACCTCGCCCTGCGCAAGCTGATCCCCTCTCTGTTTCGCCGCTGGCGCGACAATCAGATCCCGCCCGGCTCACGCATCATCGGCGTCTCGCGGACCGAGATGGACCATGAAAAATTTTGCAGCGAGGCGCTGTCGAGCTTCCGGTCGTTCTTTCCGTCGGACACTGTCGACGACGACGAATGGGCCGGATTTGCGGACCTGATCCGCTACGTGACCCTCGACGCGCTGGACGCCGCCGACGCCGGGTGGGAGGCGTTGAAGGCGCTTTTGCCGTCGGCGGACAAGGAGCGGCTCTTCTACCTCGCGCTTCCGCCGGCGCTCTATGGCGGCGTCAGCAAGAACCTGAACTCCGCCGGGTTGAAGACGCCGGGGTCGAAAATCGTTCTCGAAAAGCCGATCGGCCGGGACCTGAGAAGCGCCCGCGCCGTCAACGACGCCGTCGCGGAGGTCTTCGCCGAGAACAAGATCTTCCGCATCGACCATTATCTCGGCAAGGAGACCGTTCAGAACCTCCTTGTCCTGCGCTTTATGAATTCCCTCTTCGAGCCGGTGTGGACGGCGAACGCGATCGATCACGTCCAGATCACCGTTTCGGAATCGATCGGCGCCGGGAACCGGGCGAGTTATTACGACACCGCCGGCGCCCTGCGGGACATGGTGCAGAACCATCTCCTGCAGCTTCTCTGCCTCGTCGCGATGGAGCCGCCCTTCGATCTGCAGCCGGACGTGGTGCGCGATGAAAAAATCAAAGTGCTGCGCGCTCTGAGACCGATCGACCGAGCGACCATCCGACAGGAGACGGTCCGAGGGCAGTACGCCAAGGGGGCCGTCGATGATCAGACCGTAAAGGGGTATGCGGAGGAGCTCGGCGTGCAGTCTGAAACCGAGACCTACGTCGCGTTGAAGGCGAGCATCGACAACTGGCGCTGGAAGGGAACGCCGTTCTATCTGCGCACCGGCAAGCGCATGACCGAGCGTCGCTCGGAGATCATCATTCAGTTCAAGGAGGTGGCCCACGCCCTCCTCGACACCGGCGCGCCCCTGCAGCCGACGCGGCTCGTCATCCGTCTGCAGCCGGACGAGGGCGTGAAGCTGCTGCTCGTCACCAAGGACCCGGGGCCCGGCGGCATGCGCCTGCGCTATGTGCCGCTCAACCTCTCCTACGCCGACGCCTTTTCGGCGCGCTATCCGGACGCTTACGAACGGCTGTTGATGGCGGTCGTCCGCGGCGATCTCGGCCTCTTCATGCGCCGCGATGAGGTCGAGGCCGCGTGGACCTGGGTCGATCGCATCCTCGCGGCGTGGGAGGCGGACGAAACGCCGACCCATCGCTACGCCGCCGGCACCGAAGGGCCGGCGCAGGCGGCCATGATGCTCGACCGCGACGGCCGCGAGTGGTTCGATGGCCTCTGAGAGCGCCGCACCCGGCCTTATCGCCTTTGCGGATCGCGCCGCCGCCGCCGCGCGCCTCGCGGATTTACTCGAGGCGCAGCTCGGGCGTGCGATCGCCGAACGGGGCGCCGCGCGCTTCGCGATCTCCGGCGGGTCGACGCCGGCCGCACTTTACCGCGACCTCTCCGAACGCGATCTGCCATGGGAGAAGGTGACGGCCGTCCTCGTGGACGAGCGCTGGGTTCCGCCGGGCGCGGAGGGCTCGAATGAGACCTTCGCCCGAGAGACGCTCGCGCAAGGGCGCGCCGCCGACGTGCGGCTCGTCGGCCTCCGGTCGGACGCGCCGACGCCCGCCGACGGCCTCTCCGCCGCCGAGGCGCGAATCGGCGCCGGTTCCTTCGACGTCGTCGTCCTCGGTCTCGGGCCCGACGGGCATACAGCCTCATGGTTTCCGCATGCGGAGGGGCTCGCCGGAGCCCTGTCGAAGAACGGCCCGCGCGTCGCGGCCGTGCGGGCGATTCCCTCGGACGTCACGGGCACCCATGTGGATCGCATCACCCTGACCCTCGGCGCGATCGCCGACGCCGGGCTGATCGCCATGCTGATCGCCGGCGACGAAAAGCGGGCGGCCTTCGAACGCGTTGCTGCGCCGGGTTCCGTCGCGGACGCGCCGGCCCGCGCCGTCCTCGCCGCCCGAGACGATATGTGGGTCTGCTGGTCGCCCTGAAGGAGGTTCCGATGCCCGAGCTGAACGACGTTCTGAAACGCGTCACCGACCGGGTGCGCGAGCGCAGCTTACCGACGCGGAGCGCGTATCTGAAGCAGATGCGCGCCGCTGCGAGCGACGGTCCCCAGCGCGCCCATGTCTCTTGCGGCAACCTCGCCCACGCCGCCGCCGCAAGCCCGGCTGAGGAAAAGAAGAAGCTCGCGAAAGGGCGGGGGCCGAATATCGGGATCGTGACGGCCTATAACGACATGTTGTCGGCCCACCAGCCGCTGAAGGACTATCCGGACGCGATCAAAGAAGCCCTCTCAGATATCGACGCGACGGCGCAGGTCGCCGGCGGCGTCCCCGCCATGTGCGACGGCGTCACCCAGGGCCAAGCGGGGATGGACCTCTCCCTCTTCTCCCGCGACGTGATCGCCCTCTCCGCCGCGGTTTCGCTCTCCCACAACGTCTTCGACGGCGCCGTGATGCTCGGCGTGTGCGACAAGATCGTACCTGGTCTATTCATCGCCGCGGCGCGCTTCGGCCACATGCCGGTTCTCTTTCTGCCCGCGGGGCCCATGGCGTCCGGTCTTCCGAACGACGAAAAAGGCCGGGTGCGGAAGCTCTACGCCGAGGGCAAGGCGAGCCGCGACGAGCTCTACGACGTCGAAGCTGCGAGCTATCACTCGGCGGGCACCTGTACGTTCTACGGCACGGCGAATTCCAACCAGATGATGATGGAAGTGATGGGCCTTCACCTGCCGGGTTCGGCCTTCATCAATCCGGGGACGCCCCTTCGCGCTGAGATCGTCCGCCAGACGGGCCTGCGCGCCGCCGCCACCACGAAGCTCGGCGAGGAATACATCCCCTTCTGCGACGTCATCGACGAGCGGGCGATCCTCAACGCCGTCGTCGGCCTCCATGCGACGGGCGGATCGACCAACCATGCGATCCACCTCGTCGCCATGGCGCGGGCGGCCGGGATCGTCGTCGACTGGACGGACTTCGAGGATCTTTCGTCCGTCACGCCGCTGCTCGCGCGGGTTTATCCCAACGGCTTCGCCGACGTGAACCAGTTCCACGCCGCCGGCGGCCTCGGCTTCGTCATCCGCGAGCTTCTCGACGCCGGCCTTCTGCATGAGGACGTTCAGACGGCCGCCGGCCCGGGCCTGCGCCGCTACGCCGCCGAACCATGGCTGGACGACGACCGCCTCGCCTGGCGCGACCCGCCGGAAACCTCCCTCGACGATCAGGTCCTGCGCCCCGTCGCCGAGCCGATGGCGCCGACGGGCGGGCTCGTCACCCTCAAAGGCAATCTCGGCCGGGCGGTCATCAAGACCTCCGCGGTGAAGCCGGAGCGCCGGGTCGTTGAGGCGCCGGCCATCGTCTTCCGCTCCCAGCAGGAGATCATGGACCGCTTCCGGGACGGCGATCTCGACCGGGACTTGGTCGCCGTCGTTCCGAACCACGGGCCGAAGGCGAACGGCATGCCGGAGCTGCACAAGCTGACGCCGCCGCTCAGCGTTCTGATGGACCGCGGTTTCAAAATCGCCCTTGTCACCGACGGGCGCATGTCCGGCGCCTCCGGCCGGGTGCCCGCCGCCATCCATGTCGCGCCTGAAGCTCAGGACGGGGGCCTCATCGGGAAAGTGCGCGACGGCGACGTGGTCCGCCTCGACGCAGAGGAGGGGCGTCTCGACGTTCTCGTCGACGCCGTGGAGCTGGACGCCCGGGAGGCCGCTCCCGTCGATCTCGATGCGGAGCGCCGCGGCCTCGGTCGAGAGCTGTTTGCAAACTTCCGCGCCGCGGCCGGCGGCGCGGAGGAGGGGGCGATGGTTTTCGGTCTGACGGAGACGGGCGAAGGGCGCGATGGCTGAGCCCGTTCTCGTCGCGGACATCGGCGGCACCAACGCCCGTTTCGGCCTCGCCGTCGAACAGGCGGGCGGTCTCAGGGTCGATGATCCGCAGACCTTCCGCGCCGAGGACTTCGAGACCATCCGCGACGCCGCCGACGCCTATCTCGAAGCTGTAGGCGCGACGCCGAAAGAGGCTTGCTTCGCCGTCGCCGGCCCGGCCCACGGGGAGACGGTGACCTTCACCAACTCGCCTTGGATGCTGGAGAAGGCGCGGGTTCGCGGAGAACTGCGGCTGGACGCCTTCCGTGTCGTGAACGATTTCGAAGCCCTCGCCGCCGGCGTGCGCCATCTGTCGGCGGACGCCTTCGTCCGCGTAAAATCAGGCGCGGGGCAGCCTGGCGCGCCCATCCTCGTCATCGGACCGGGCACCGGGCTCGGCCAGGCGCTGCTTGTTCCGTTCGGCGAGCGCTGGAAAGTCGTGCCGACCGAAGGCGGCCACGTCACCTTCGCGCCGCGCACGGCGGAGGAGGTCGAGGTGATGCGCTTCATCGCGCGGGAGCATCCGCGGGTCTCCGTCGAGCGCCTGTTGTCGGGCCGCGGCCTCGTCAACCTCCACCGCGCGCTCTGCGCCGTCGCCGACACGCCGCGGGTCTCCCTGCAGGCGAACGAGATCACGGACGCTGCGAAAACGAAGGCGTACCCGATCGCCGTCCAGGCGGTCGACATGTTCTGCGCGCTCCTCGGCGCCGTCGCCGGAGACGCGGTGCTCGGCGCGGGCGCGCGCGGCGGCGTGGTGCTCGGGGGCGGCGTCCTGCCGAAGATCAAAGAGGTGTTCCTGGAAAGCCGGTTCGTCGAGAAATTTCTCGATAAGGGCCGCATGCGGACCTATCTGGAGCCGGTCCCCGTCGATCTCATCGTTCGCGACGGCGCAGCCCTTCTCGGCGCGGCCGTTCTTCTGCATAACGACCCTTGAGACGCCTCACCGGGGGAGAACCGTGACCGCCGACCGTTTCTGCAAGATCGTCGCGACCGTGGGCCCGGCGAGCGCCGCCCCCGACATGCTCGAAAACCTCCACCGCTTCGGCGTCGACGTGTTCCGCCTCAATTTCAGCCATGGCGAGCACGAGACCCACGGCAAGGTGCTCGCGGCCGTTCGCGCCGCGGAGGACCGGGCGGGCCGACCTATCGCCGTGTTCGCAGACCTGCAGGGGCCGAAGATCAGGTGCGGCGCGCTGCCCGGCGGGCGCGTCGATCTGGAGTACGGCGCCGAGGTGCGCCTCGAGCCGGGCTCCGAGAGCGCCGCCGAGCACGTGATCCCCGTTCCGCATCCGGAGCTTCTGGACGTGCTGGAGCCGGGCGATCTGGTCATGCTCGACGACGGCAAGCTGCGGCTGCGGGTGACGGAGAAGGCGGGCGAGGCGCGCATCGCGAAAGTTGAAGCCGGCGGCCCGCTCACCGACCGCAAGGGGATCAACGTGCCCTCGCGCCCTCTCCCGATCTCCGCCCTGACGCAGAAGGACCGGCGTGATCTCGCCTTCGCCCTTGAAGCGGGCGTGGACTACGTGGCCTTGAGCTTCGTGCAGCGCCCGGAGGACGTGGAGGAGGCGCGCGCGCTCATCGGCGAGAATGCCGGGATCATCTCCAAGATCGAGAAGCCCTCGGCGGTCGAGGCGATCGACGAGATCGTCGCGCTCTCCGACGCGATCATGGTCGCCCGGGGCGATCTCGGCGTCGAATGCGCGCCGGAGGAGGTGCCGCTCATCCAGAGGCGGATCATCCGCACCTGCCGCGCCGCGGGCAAGCCCGTGATCGTCGCGACCCATATGCTGGAATCGATGATCGACGCGCCGACGCCGACGCGGGCCGAAGCTTCCGACGTCGCGACCGCCGTCCTGCAGGGCGCGGACGCGGTGATGCTGTCTGCGGAGACCGCCGTCGGCCGTCACCCGCCGACCGCCGTCGCCATCATGGACCGCATCATCAAGGCCGCCGAGGCGGATGAAGAAAACTGGCGAGGGCGGACGATCGCGCCGCCGGCCGACCAGTTGACGACGGCCGACGCCATCTCCCGGGCCGCGAGCCTCGCCACGGAGGGCTCCGACGTGACGGCTCTCGTCGCCTACACCGCGTCAGGCTCGACCGCGCGGCGCGTCTCCCGCGACCGCCCCCGCTGCGGCGTCGTCGCGCTGACGCCGCATGCGGACGTCGCGCGGCGCCTCCGCCTCGGCTGGGGGCTCGAGCCCCGCGTCTCCCGGGACGTCGAAAGCTTCGAAGACATGCTGCAGACGGCCGAAACCGCCGCGCGCGAGGTCGGCGACGCGCGCGACGGCGATCGCGTTGTGATCGTCACCGGCTATCCCTTTGGACGGGCCGGGAAGACGAACACGCTGAAGATTTCGCGGCTGGGGGCGGCGTAAACGTTGCGGACGCTTACTTTGCGACCGCCGCCGGAATGAGGTCCGCGACCACCTTCGCAGAGGAGACGACGCCTGGAAGCCCCGCGCCCGGATGGGTGCCGGCGCCGACGAGATAGAGGCCCTCAACCTCCTCGCTCCGGTTGTGGGGGCGGAACCAGGCGCTCTGGAAGAGCTTCGGCTCCATGGCGAAGGCGGCGCCCTGATAGGAGAGGAGCCGGTCGCGGAAATCGAGCGGCGTGATGTGATGGGAGGTGACGATCGCGTCGCCGAGACCCGGCAGCAGGGTTTCTTCGAGGCGCCGCTCGATCATCGCTCTGAACGGTCCAGCATGCTTCGTCCAGTCGACGCCGGATCGAAGGTTCGGCACAGGCGCAAGCACGTAAAAGGCGTCCGAGCCCTCCGGCGCAAGGGAGGGATCGCTCGCTGTCGGGCGGTGGAGATAGAGACTGAAATCCTCCGCTTGGGCATGATTGACGAAGATGTCGTCCAGGAGGCCCTTATAGCGAGGCCCCAGAACCATGGTGTGGTGCCCGACCTCCGGGTACGTCCTGTCCGTTCCGAAGTACCAGACGAAAAGGCTCATCGAGTAGGCGGCCCTGTCTAGCTTGGCGTCTGTCCAGCGTTTGCGCGGATGATCCTTCAGGAGCTCGCCGTAGGTCCAGGCCGGGTCGGCGTTGGAGACGACAAGATCCGCGTGGACATGCTCGCCGTTCGCGAGCTCGACGCCCGAGGCGCGGCCGTTCTCCACGAGAATGCGGGAGACCTCCGCTTCGCAGCGCACGGCTCCGCCGTTTTTCTCGATGAGGTCGACGAGACCGCGTACGATGGCGCCTGTTCCGCCTACGGTGTAATGGACGCCGTATTTGCTCTCCAGATGCGCGATGAGACAGTAGTAGGCGGTGGTCGTGAACGGATTGCCGCCGATGAGGAGCGGATGAAAGCTGAAGACGATCTTCAGCTTCTCATTGGTGAAGAAGTCCGAGACCCGGTCATGAACCGTCCGATACCCGCCGAGACGGACGAGGTCCGCCATCGTTCGCATGGTGAAGGCGAGGGAGTGAAAGGGCTTGTCCGCCAGTTCTGCGAAGGCGACTTCGAAGATCTTGCCTGAAGCCTCCATGAAACGGTCGTAGGCCGGGACGTCTTTCGGCTCGAATTTCGCGATCTCCGCGCGCATCTGTTCGCGGTCGGCGGAGTAGGTGAAGACTGATCCGTCATCGAAGCGGATTTTGTAAAACGGGTCGCAGGGGCGGAGATCGATATCCGCATGGAAATCGCCGCCCGCGGCGCGCCACAGATCCTCGAACACATGGGGCGCGGTGATGATCGTCGGCCCCATATCGAAGGTGAAGCCGTCCTGGCGCCGCACGTAGGCCCGCCCACCCGGAGCGTCGAGCTTCTCGAGGACGGTGACGCGGTAGCCCTTGGCGGAGAGGCGCGCGGCGGCGGCGAGGCCGCCGACCCCGGAGCCGATGACGACCGCATGGGGCCGGCCGTCGCGCACGGGACGGTGGGGGACGTTCAGAAACGGCGCGTTCATGGCGGGCGACGGGCTTTCGATAGCGTCAACTCAAGTTGACAATCTGCACCGCCAAGCGTTCCATGTCACGCGCTGTCCGCGGCGCTTTTCAATCGCGGGGGACGAACATGCGACCGGCCGTTCTCATCACCCTCGGGCGCCTGCCGAAGGCGCTGGAACTCGCCCGCGCTCTCCGCGGAGCCGGGTGCGACGTCATCGTCGCCGAGCCCTACGGCCTCCACCTGTCGAAGCCGTCGCGCGCTGTTGCACGCAGTTACAAAACACCTGCGCCCAATCAGGATCTCGACGGTTATCTCGACGCCCTTATGAAGGTTGTCGAGGCGCACGCCGTCGAACGCATCGTTCCGGTGTCCGAGGAGGCGCTGCACGTTGCGAAACTCCGCGATCGCCTGCCGCCGGACGTGACGCTCTACAGCCCCTCCGCAACCGTCCTCGCCGAACTGCATGACAAAGCGCGGTTTGTCGAAACCGCCGCCGGCTACGGGCTCGCCGTCCCGGAAACCTTCGCGTCCGACACGCCCGAGGCGGCGGCTTTCGCGGCGACGACGGACTATATCGTGAAGCCGACCCACGGCTGCTCCGGCGGCGGACTTCAGTTGCGGCGCGCAGGCGATCCCTTGACGGCGGACGATCGGCGCCCCGGCCGCATCGTGCAGCGGCGGATTTACGGCCGCCACGTCTCGTCCCTGACGGTCGCTGAGATCGGGCGCGAGGTCGGAACCGTCCTTTACGAGGGAACGGTTCTGTCGGGCACGGTCGCGACCTGCTTCCGCCGCATCGAGGACGCGCCGTCGGTCGGCCCGTGGATCTCCCGTTTCGTCGAGGGGTCCGGCTATACGGGCTTTCTCGCCTTCGACTTCATTGTCGATGCGGGCGGCCTTCCGTGGGCGCTTGAATGCAATCCCCGCCTCACCAGCGGCGCCCATTTCATACACCCGGACGACCTCGCCGCATCGGTGCTCGGCCGCCCGCCGGAAACGCTCCGCTTCAAGAGCGAAACGCGGATGCAGGAGGGGCACACCACCCTGACGGAAGCCTATGCGGCGATCGGGCGCCCGCTCGAGATGTTGCGCCGCTTCGGCGAACTCGTCCGGGCGCGGGACGTCCTCTTTGACTGGAAAGACCCTCTGCCGTTTTTCCTGATGACGCCCATGTCGTGGCCGATCCTGAAGCGCGTGATGTTCTCCGGGATGAGTTTCGGCGAGGCGGCGACCCATGACATCGCGATCTCCGGGCCGGCGGCACGATCGACCGGCGCCGTCGAAGCAATGGTCCGGCAGGCCGCATCGATCCCGTCCGATCCGGCTCCTAGCGCCCGCGTTCTCGAACATGGGCGATGATCTGCCGCGCCGGGCGGGTCGTCAGCCGGGCGGCCGGGCGCACCGCCTCCGGCGCTTCGATCTCGAAATCGAAGCGGCTTGCGAGCCTGGCGAGAATGAGCGCGCTTTCGAGAGCCGCGAAACCGGCTCCGACGCACGTATGCGGCCCGTGTCCGAACGGAATGTAGGAGCCCGGAACGATCTCTTTTTCGCGCTCGGGCGAAAACCGGTCGGGGTCGAACCGGTCCGGATGGTCCCAGAGATCCTTGTGACGGCCGATCGTCCACGGAGAGATCATGACGAGCGCGCCCTTCTTGAGCCGGCGGTCGCCGATCGTGACGGCGCGGTTCGCGACCCGCGGCATGAAGGTGAGGGGCGGGTAGAGCCGAAGGATCTCTTTGAAGAAGGCCCGCACAAAGTTGAGCGACTTCACCGCGTCCATGCTCGCCCCGTCCTCGGCGAGCCCGTCCACCTCTTCACGCAGGCGCGCCAGAAACTCCGGACGCGTTGCGAGGACGTACAACGCCCAGGTGAGGGCGCTGGCGGTCGTTTCGTGACCGGCGAGGAAAAAGACGCCCAGCTGGTCGATCAGTTCGTCGCGGGTGAAGGGGTCGCCCGTCTCGGCGTCCCGCGCCGCGATCACGGCGCTTGCGATGTCGTCATAGGCGTCCGCGCCGTCGCCCGTATGCGTATCGATCAGCGTTCCGAGATGGCGTCGGATGCGCGCGCACGCCGTGAGCACCTGCTCCGACTGGGGCGCTTTGGTCCAGGCGGGATCGACGATCAGCCGCCAGATCTTCACCTGCGCGACGTCCCGCTCGAAAAGCGTGAAATCGTCGAACACGTCCCGGGCGACGCCGGTATCGAGGGAGACCGAGAACACCGTGCGGCAGATGATGTCGGCGGTAAGCTCGCTCATGGCGAGGTCGAGGGAGAACGCCTCTCCGGACGCGGCCCGTTCCGCGAGAACCCGTTCGTAGGCGTCGACGGCCGCCTGCATGGAGGAGAAGGCGAGGGCGAGACGCATGCGCGAAAAGGCGGGGTCGATCATCGCGCGCTGCCGACGCCATTTCGGGCCGTCGGAGACGAAAATCGAATCGCCGATCAGGGCTTCGAGGGCGTTCACCATGAGATCGCTTTTGGGGAACGCCTCGCCCGGATCGTTCAGAATTTCGCGCACGAGCACGGGATCGTTGAAGAGAACGATCGACCGGCGCGAATAGCCGAGCTCGCCATGCTTCATGCGGTAGGCGGCGCCCGGCATCAGGCTCAGGAGGTCGCCGTCGCCGCGCAAGACGGTTCGCGCGAGAGCGGCGATCGGCGGCAGCTCCGCCGGCCGCGGCGGGCGGAAGGGCTCGCTCATCGCTGCGCCCTAGCACCGTCCGCCGTCAAAGAAAGGATCGCGTGATGAGCGTCGTCCACCACGTCTTCGACGCGTTCGTCGTTCTGCATATCACCGCCGGCGCGCCGGGCCTCATCAGCTTCTGGGGGCCCATGCTGACGAAAAAGGGCTCCCGCCGCCATAGCGCCTGGGGGAAATTCTTCACGGTCTCCATGTTGCTCACCGCGAGCTTCGCCGTCGCTATGGCGACGCTGACGATCTTCGCGCCCATGGCCACCCATCCTCAGCTCGCCGATCATCCGGAGTTCTCAGACCCCGCCCTCGTGCGCGGCGTGTTCGGATGGATGATGCTCTATCTTGCAATCCTCACCATCAATCTCGCCTGGTACGGCTGGTCGTGCATCCGAAACCGGGCTGACCACGCGGCGCATTTGAAGCCGTTGAACGCTGGCTTGCACGGCGTCCTAACCGCGGCGTCTCTCGCCTGCGCCGTCCAAGGCGCGCTTATCGGCCAGTGGATGCTGATCGGCATTTCGATCGTCGGCTTCGCGACGGTCGTGACGAACCTGCGCTTCATGCTGATGCGCGCGCCCGGCCCGAAGGACTGGCTGCTTGAACACATCAAAGGCATCGTCGGCGTCGGGATCTCGGTCTACACGGCTTTCTTCGCCTTCGGCGCCGTGCGCATCGCGCCGGAATGGGCCCTGACGCCGGCCCTCTGGTCGGCGCCCCTCGTGACCGGCCTCGCAATCATCATTTATCATCAGCAGAAGACCCTCGGACGGTTCGGGGCGCGCCGGGCTGCTCACGCGCCCGTGAACAAAAGGCCCGAATTCCGTCGCTCGGGGGTGGTCGGCTGAACCCCGTAACAGGGCTTGCCGCCTCCGGTCGGCGGGTTAATTAGCAGTTGAACGCGATCGCATGATCGCTAATCGCGAAATTTGGAGGGACGACCAGATGAAGACCATTCTTGGATTGGGCGCCGCCCTGATGACGATCGCCGGCGCAGCATCGGCTCAGGAGTATGCGGATTTCACAGGCGACGCCGCCAAGGGCAAACGCGTGTTCACCAAGTGCATGTCCTGCCACGCCGTGAAAGAGGGCCAGAACCGCGTCGGCCCGTCGCTGTACGGCATTGTCGGCCGCGAAGCGGGCAAGGTCGAGAAGTTCCGGTATTCCGAAGCGAACGCGGATTCCGGCATCACATGGACGGAAGAAGTCCTGTTCGAGTACCTCGCGGATCCGCGCGGTTACCTGCCGGGCACCAAAATGATCTTCAACGGCCTGCCGAAACCGCAGGACCGGGCGGACGTCATCGCGTATCTGAAGTCGGTCCCCGAAGACAATTAAGACCGTCAACGCGCCTTGACCCAGCGCGTAGAGACATCGACAAATTGAAAGCCGCCGGGCGCTGCGCCCGGCGGCTTTTTCTTTCCGCGGTCGCGGTCCGCGCGACGTTTCAAAAGGCCCGCATGGTCCGGTTCCCCTTTTCCGCCATCGTCGGTCAGGACGATCTGAAGTCGGCGCTCCTCATGACCGCGGTCGACCGGTCCATTGGAGGCGTCCTCGCCTTCGGCGATCGGGGGGCCGGAAAGTCGACGGCGATCCGCGCCCTCGCCGGGCTCGCACCGAAATCCGTCGTCGTCGCCGATTGCCCCTTTCGGTGCTCCCCTGACGCGCCTGCCGGCCTCTGCGCGCTCTGCGAAGGAGGCGGAACTCTAAAAACGCGGACCGAGCCCGCGCCGGTCGTGGACCTGCCCCTTGGCGCGACAGAGGACCGGGTCGTCGGCGCGCTCGACCTGGAACGCGCCCTCGCTCATGGCGAAAAACGCTTCGAACCCGGACTTCTCGCCCGCGCCAATGGCGGCTTTCTCTATATCGACGAGGTCAATCTCCTCGAGGATCATCTGGTCGACGTCCTGCTCGACGTCGCGGCCTCCGGCGTCAATGTCGTCGAGCGCGAGGGCCTGAGCGTTCGCCACCCGGCGCAGTTCGTCCTGGTGGGGTCGGGCAATCCGGAGGAGGGAGAGCTTCGACCGCAACTCCTCGATCGCTTCGGACTTTCCGTGGACGTGCGCACCCCGACGGATGTGAAAGAGCGTATCGATGTGGTGCGTCGGCGCGACGCCTTCGAACGCGACCCTGAAGGCTTCGCCAAGAGCTACGCCCGCAAGGACGCCGCGATCCGCCGCAAGATCGAAACGGCCCGCGGAGCGATCGATGCGATCGAGACGCCTGACGACATACTGGAGGCCTGCACGCGGCTTTGCATCGCTCTTGGAACTGACGGTCTGCGCGGCGAACTCACCCTGATGCGGACCGCCCGCGCCCGCGCTGCGCTCGACGGGCGCAGCGCCGTTAAAATCGCGGATGTCCGGGCAGTAGCGCCTCTCGCCCTCGGTCATCGTCTGCGCAAGGATCCGCTCGACGACGCCGGCGCCGGCGTGCGCGTCGATCGCGCCGTGGCCGAGGTTCTGAGCTGATGGAGGAGGCGCTCGCCCGCTCCCTCGCCGTCGGCGAGGCGCGCTGGGCGGACGCCGCGTTCGCCGCCGTTCTCGCCGCTATCGACCCCAGCGGTCTCGGCGGGCTCTCCCTTCGATCCGGCCCCGGACCGGTTCGCGATCTCTTTCTTGAGGAGTTTCTCGACCTTCTGCCCGAAGGCGCGCCCGTCCGGCGCGCGCCGGCCCATGTCGGCGTCGAACGCCTCGTCGGCGGTCTCGACCTCGCCGCGGCCCTTGCTGAAGGACGCGCGAAAGTGGAGCGCGGCCTGCTCGCAGAAGCGGACGGCGGCCTCCTCCTCATCGCCATGGCGGAGCGGCTCGATCGCGGCGCGGCCGCCGTGATCGCCGCTGCGATCGACGAAGGCGTCGTGCGGATCGAGCGGTCGGGCGCCTCCCGCGTTGATCCCGCGCGCTTTCTGACGCTCATGCTGGACGAGGGTGAGGAAGCCCATGAACGTCCGCCAGCGACCCTTCTCGAACGCATCGCTTTCCAGATTGAACTCGACGCCGTTCCATGGCGCTGCGTCGCGCCGTTCTCTGTCGATCCGGACGCGGTGCAGGCGGCGCGCGATCTTCTCGGAGCCGTCAGTGTGACGCCCGAAATGGAGACCGCCCTCGACGGCGCTTGCCGCGCCCTCGGCGCTCCGTCGCTTCGCACGCTGTCCTTCGTCCTCCGCGCCGCCCGGGCGTCCGCTGCGCTCGCCGGCCGAGAGGCGGTGGAGGAGGCGGATGCGGAAAGCGCCGTCCGTCTTGTTCTGGGGGCGAGGGCCGCCTTCGCCGAAACGGATTCGGAGCCGCAGGCCGAGGCGGCGCCGAGCGATCCGCAGAATGATCAGTCCCCGGAGCCGGCGGACGACACGGGCGCCGCGGAGATCGGTACGCTTCAGGACCGCCTCATCGCGGCGGTCGCCGCCGATGTCGGCGCCGGGCTCGCCGGCCTTGAAGCGGCCTCCCGCCGCCGCCGCGCCTCCGAAACAGGCGCCGCCGGTGAAAAGACAGCGGCCCGCGATCGCGGCCGTCCCGTCGGCTCGCGGCCGGGCGATCCGCGCAAGGACGGCCGGCTCGACGTGCTGGCGACGCTGCGCGCCGCGGCCCCCTGGAAGCGTCTGCGCGGCGCGGGTCCTGGCGCGCCCACGCCCGTTCGCTTCCGCGATCTGCAGGTGAAGCATTTCGAGCATCGGGCGGGTTCGGCGGTCATCTTCGTCGTCGACGCGTCGGGCTCCGCCGCGCTCCACCGCCTCGGCGAAGCGAAGGGCGCCGTGGAGCGCCTCCTCGCCGACTGCTACGCCCGCCGGGACGAAGTGGCGCTCATCGCCTTCCGGGGCGAGGGGGCGGAGCTTCTCCTGCCGCCGACGCGCTCCCTCGTGCGCGCGAAACGCGCCCTCGCGCAGACGCCGGGCGGCGGCGGCACGCCCCTCGCCGCAGGCCTCGCCGCGGCGCACCTTCTCGCCGAGCAGGAGGCGGGGCGGGGGCGTACGCCCTATATCGTGGTCCTCTCCGACGGCCGCGCGAACATCGCCCTCGACCGAACGCCGGGGCGGCCGCAGGCGATGGCGGACGCCGAACGCCTCGCGAAAAAGCTCGCCGACGCGCCGGGGGCGGCGCTCTTTTTCGACACTGGGCCGCGGCCGGACCCCCGCGCCGCGGCGCTCGCCGCTCTGATGCAGGCGGATTACCGGCCGCTCCCCGCCGCAGACGGCGCGACGATTTCGCGGGCCGTTCGCTCCGCGCTCGGATCGGCTTAGGTCCTGGCGATGTACTTCGGATCCGACGCGCCGGACTGGGACGAGGACGGGGCCGACTGGCCGCTCCGCGCCCACTCGCGCTTCCACCGCCTCGACGGCGCCCTCTGGCATGTCCAGCGCCTCGGCGCCGGGCCGACAGTCCTTCTCCTCCACGGGACGGCGGCCGCGACGCACTCCTGGGCCCCGCTCGCCGAACGCCTCGCGGAAAACTTCGACCTCGTGATCCCGGACCTGCCGGGCCACGGCTTCACCCGGCGGCCTGTCGGCAAGTCCCTCTCCATCGACTATCTCGCCGACGCCGTCGCGCGTCTCTGCGACGCCGTCGAGGCGCGCCCGCTGATCGTCATCGGCCATTCGTCCGGGTCCGTCGTCGCCGCCCGGATGATCGCCGCGGGCGCCCTGAGGCCCGCGCTCTTCATCAGCATCAACGGCGCGCTTGAACCGTTCGACGGCCTCGCCGCTTATCTTTTTCCTTTCGCCGCCCGCTGCCTCGACATCAACCCCTTCGCCGCGCCCGCCTTCGCCCACGCCGCGAGGAACGATCGCCGGGTCCGCCGGCTGATCGAGGGAACGGGCTCGACGATCCCCGAGGCCGCCGTCGCCGATTACGCGCGGCTGATGCGCCGCTCCGGCCACATCGCGGGCGCTCTTTCCATGATGGCGAACTGGGATCTTTCCGCCGTCCGGTCGGACATGCGCGCGCTCTCCATTCCCGCGCTCTTCCTCGCCGGCGAGCACGACCGCGCCGTGCCGCCGGCGACGGCGAAGCGGGCGGCGGAGACCGCGCCGCTCGGAGCCTGCGCCGTTCTTCCGGGCCTCGGCCACCTCGCCCATGAGGAGGACCCGGACGCGGTCGCCGCCATCATCCGGGAGCGGGCTGACGCCGCGGCGCTCACGACCCCCTGAGGGCCTTGCGCAAGACAGATTGACGCGGTCTAGTGTCAAGCAATGACGTTTCTGACGGATGAGGACCGCTTGCGGGCGGATTACGCAGCCTGCGCGGCCATCATCCGGCGCGGCTCCAAAAGCTTTCACGCCGCCTCGCTCCTTCTGCCCGCCGCCGCCCGGCGCGACGCCTTTGCGCTCTACGCCTTCTGTCGGCAGGCGGACGACCTGATCGATCTCGGGGAAGACCCCGGCGCCGCCCTTGGCGTGCTGGAGCGCCGCCTCGACGCCGCCTACGCCGGGCGCCCGGAGCCGACCGCCGTCGACCGCGCCTTCGCGGCGACGGTCGCCGAGCGCGGCGTGCCGGAAAAGGCGTTCCACGCTCTCTTCGAAGGGTTCCGATGGGACCTCGACGGTCGCCGGTATGAGACGATCGGCGAGGTCGAGGACTACGCCGCCCGGGTTGCAGGCGCCGTCGGCGTGATGATGGCCGCGGCCCTCGGCGCCCGGACGGCCGACGCCTACGCCCGCGCCGCCGATCTCGGCGTCGCCATGCAGCTCACCAACATCGCCCGCGATGTGGGAGAGGACGCCCGCGCAGGCCGGCTTTATCTGCCTGCGGACTGGTTCGCTGAAGCGGGCCTCGATGCGGACGCCTTCCTCGCACGCCCGGTGTTCAGCGAAGGGCTCGGCGCGGTGGTGAGGCGGCTCCTCGATCGAGCCGGCGCTCTCTACCAGCGCGGTGAGGCGGGGATCGCCCTTCTGCCCGCGGATTGTCGGACCGGCGTGCGCGCTGCAGCCCGGATCTACGCGGAAATCGGCCGCCGCATCGCTGAGGCTGGATATGACAGCGTCACGCGCCGCGCGGTCACGCCGACGGGCCGCAAGCTCGCTCTCGCGGCGGGCGCCTTCGCGCCGCCTCTTCATGCGGCGGCGACGGACGATCCGCCCATCGCGGCGAACGCCTTCCTTGTCGATGCGGCCCTGGTCGCGCCGGCGCCACGACCCGTCCGTCGCCTCACCCTCGACGACCAACTCGCCCAGGCCCTCGAACTCCTCGCCCGGCTGGAACGAACTGAAGCGGCGGAACGCGGCGCGGCCCAGTGAGCCTCACCGGCCTCGCCTTCGTCGAACTCGTGCTCCTGCCGGCGGTGCTGATCGGCTGGGGCGTCTACGACTGGATTTCGACGGACCGGGCGATGAAGCGGGGCGAGACGGGAAACCCGGCGAATGGCGGAGTTTCCGGCGAGCGACGTGACTCGAATTAAAGCCGGCGCCTGACAGCGGTGTATCCGGCCCGATGCTCGCCCATCGAGACGCCCCACTCGTCGTCCCTCGCGCCGCCGTGCAAAAAGGAAATGCGCGACAGCGCTCGGACGTTTACGAATTTTTGTTTCGGCGGTCGTCTGCTTTACCAGACAGGCTGATCGAGGGCTTTTTCGTCAAAGTTCCCAAAGGCCGTATTGCATCCCGCCAAGAAAGTAGATCGCGAATTTGCCGTGGCCGGGGATTTCCGTCGTCGTCATCGCGAACTCGCCGCCGGCGGCCACGGCCGCGGCCGATGCGGCCTCGATGTCATCGACAAGCATGTACGGCCGAACGACGGGCTGCTCCATCTCGCTCATCGGCGCGCGGACGCCGATCCGACCGCCGCCCTTCAGAGCGGCGACGCGAGCCCCGCCCAACATCGCTTCCGGTTCGCCGAAAGCGACGCCATGCAATTCCGCGAGGGCGTCGCACGTCACTTCAACTTTCGGCGTCACGATTTCAAGGTACTGTACCTGCACGGACTTCTCCTTAGCTGTGGCTCGGTCGGCGATCGTCGAGTTGTTCATTCCAAACGAGCCTGTCGTACAGCCGGACCAGACTACCAGAGCAGCCGCCAGCGTTCTGAAGGCAAGACGTTTGTTGGATATCATGCTCATTGCGCCTTCTCCTCGGCGATCTGAATAAGATTGCCGCATGTGTCGTCGAACACCGCGGTTATGACTGTGCCGTGATCAACCGGTGGCTGCAGGAACCGCACGCCCTGCGCGGACAGTGTTTCATGTTCCGCGCGGATGTCGGCGACCGCGAACGAGGTCCAGGGTATTCCGTCTTCCATCAGCGCCGTCCGAAACGGCTTTACGGCGGGATGAGCGGCGGGCTCCAGCAGCAGCTCGACGCCGTCGGGCGCTTCGGGCGACACGACCGTGAGCCAAAAATGCTCGCCGACGGGTACGTCCATCTTCTTCTGAAAGCCGAGAACTTCGGTGTAGAAACGAAGTGCCTCGCGCTGGTCGTCGACGAAGACGCTTGTCCCGTTTATTCTCATGCATCGCCTCCGTTTTCGCCGATCGGCCACCGGGCGAGCGCGGCCTGCAGGGGCGCGCCGTCGAACCAGTGGAGCTTGGTCCTTCCCTGCCGCTCCGTTCGCACAAGTCCGACGGTCTCGAGCACGGCGAGGTGCTGCGACACGGCCTGCCTCGACGACGTGACGCCGTGAGCCATCGCGAGTCGTCCGCACAGCTCAAACAAGGTCTGGCCTTCGCGTTTGCTCAGCTCATCCAAAATGAATCGCCTCGTGGGGTCTGCTAGCGCCTGGTAGATGTCGGTCACTGACCAACGCACCTCCGATGGAAGAGATAAGCAAGCTGCGACTTGCATGTCAAGCGATGAAACCGACGCTCCGAGCGGGGCGGGCGGAAGAGCGCGTCGGCCGGTCGCGCGTTTCAGGGCAGTCGCGGCATCCGGAAGGGGAGCAGCGCCTTCACCAGGGGAGACGCCAGCCGGTCGCCGGCGAGGCTCTCGTGGACGGCGCGGCGCCGGGCGCCGAAAAGCTCCGTCTCCACCTCCGAACGGCTGTAGAAGGGAGCGTCCTCCAACGTGCGGACGACTTTCGCGCCCGTCTCAGTTTCGGAGCGCAGGAGCCGCGGCGCGCGCCAGATGGTCGCCGGTGGGAGGACGCGTTGCAGCGGGGCGTCGAACTCGGCGAGCGTTCCCTTGCGGTCGAATTTGAGAGCGAGGCCGCGAGGGAGGCTTTCGCGCGGTTCCGTGTCGTAGCAGATGGCGACGCCGCCTTCGTCCAGCATGGCGCGGGACCAGTGCCATTCGCGGAAATCCGCCTCCAGCGGCGCGTCGCCGTCATTGGTGTCGAAGTAACTCCATCCGGACCAGGAGAGACCGGGATCGCGCATCTCGACCTCGACGCGCGAGGCCGGGCAGAGGGGTCGCCAGCGGTGGCGCCCGGCCGGGTCGATCTCAAATTCGCGCTCGTTGATCCACGGCGCGTGCAGCCGGACGCGCCCGCGGAGCGGCGTGGGCAGAGGGGCGCCGAACTCGTTGATCTCGACCGTGAGGGTTTCCCCGTCCCAGTCGAGGGCGCTCTTGGCGATCGAGAATTCACTCGCGGAGCGGCGCACCCGGCCGCGGCCGCGCTCCGTCATCGCCCAGCGCGCCTTCGGTCCGTAGAGCGCGACGTTCAGGGTGCAGTGGTTTTCGGGGTCCTTGCGGCCCGAGAGGGCGTAATAGGGCGAGAAGACGCTTCCGATGAAAGCGATGAGGGTGATCCCGTGGACGCCGTCGTCGCTGATCGCGTCGACATACCACCAGGCGTAGCCGTTCGGCGCGACCCTTACATCGAACCGCACGCCGCGAGGGCCGCCGTCGCCGCCGTTTGACCGGAAAGGGTCGCCATCGGGACGCCCGGCCCCGGATGCACGCTCCCCCCCGCGAGATAAAGCCCCGGCAGGCGCGTCGTCGTCGCCGGCCGCTGGAACGCCGACATCCATCCGTGTCCCGCCGTCCCGTAGAGCGCCCCCTCCGTGGCCGGGAACCTCTCTGCAAACGTTTCCGGCGTCTGCACCTCCGTCGTCTCCGAGGCGTGGGTCAGCGTCAGCCCGCAACGGCTGAGATGCTCGAATGTCCGCATCCGGCATGCATTGATCTCCTCTTCGGAAAGACGCGCGCCCGCGGGCGCGTTGATGAGCAAAAATACGGGTTCAGGGCCCGTCCCGCCGCCCGGGCGGTCCGGCGCGAAGGCGTAGACCGTCGGCGTTGCGGGCGGCGTTCCGCGCGCGAACACGGCGTCGAACTCGGCGCGGTAGTTGTCGGAGAAAAAGACCGTGTGGGTCGAAAGATCGAAGCCTGAGGCTTCGGCGAGCGTCGCCCAGGTGATCGCGGACTGGGAGCGCGGGCCTTTGATCCCGCCCGGCGCGGCGCGTACGGCGTCGGCGCCGAAGAGCCCGGCGCGCAGGGCCGCGACGTCCGCGTTGAGGACGACGATCTCCGCACGGATCTCCTCCCCGTCGGTCGTGCGCACCCCCGCCGCGCGGCCCTGTTCGATGATGATCTCCGCAACCGGGCGGTCGTAGTGGTAGCGCGCGCCGTTGTTCGCGCCGGCCGCCTCCATCTCCCGAGCGAGGGCCGCCATGCCGCCCTCGACGGCCCAGACCCCCTCCTGCTCCACATGGGCGATGAGCATCAGGGTCGCCGGCGCGGCGAAGGGCGAGCACCCCGTATAGGTCGCATACCGACCGTAAAGCTGGCGGAGGCGCGGGTCTTCAAAGTGTCGCTCGAGCGCCGACCAGAGCGTCGAGAATCCGTCGAGGGCGAGGAGGTCAAGGGGCGAGCGCGAGAACGCAAGGCGGCTCGCGCTCGGGCTCGGCGCCCGCAGAAAGGGATCGCGCAGCACCTCGTATTTGCGCCTTGCCGACCGGCAGAACTCCCGGAACCGCTCCGCCTCCGCCGCGCCCGCGAACTCGCCGACGGCGGCGGTCGCCCGCGCCTCGTCGGCGAAAAGATCGAGCCGCGCGCCGTCGCGCCAGCCGTGCCGGGCGAGGACGTCGAGGGCCGTCAGCTTGAGGTTCCCCGGAAACGCCGCACCGGCCGCCGCGAACAGCGCCTCAAACACCCATTTCATGGTGAAGACCGTCGGCCCGCAATCGATCGTCCGGTCGCCGACGGTCGCCGCGCGCATCTTCCCGCCGGGCGTGGAGGCCCGCTCGAAAACGTGCGTCTCGCAGCGGCGCGACAGGACCGCGGCGGCGGCGAGGCCGCCGGCGCCGGCGCCGATGACGACTGCGCGCGGCGTGCGGGTGGATCGCATGGGGGCTCCGAAAGGGCTTGGCGCCGTCAACATAACGTGACAGTTTAAAACGACAAGCAAGGTGGACGCTCGCTGTCTGCGGCGGGCGCTGGAGGCGCGGATGGACCCGAACGCCCTTATCGAAGGCGCGTTGGAGCGCGCGGTCGTCGATACCGACGCGGCGGGCGGCCCGCCGCGTCTCGCCGCCGCCGTTCGCCATGCGGTTTTCCCTGGCGGCGCGCGAGTGCGTCCGCAGCTCTGCCTCGCCGTCGCCAACGCCTGCCGCGAGTTGGACAACGCTGAAGGCGACGCCGCTGCGGCGGTCGGAGCTGCGGTCGCGCTCGAACTCCTCCACTGCGCCTCCCTCGTCCACGACGATCTGCCGTGCTTCGACGCTGCGGATCTCCGGCGTGGGAAGCCTTCCGTCCACGTGCGCTTCGGGGAGCCCCTGGCGCTCCTCGCCGGCGATGCGCTGATCGTCCTCGCCTTTGAAACCCTTGGAAAAGCATGCGCCGTTGCGCCCGCGCGCCTTGCGCCGCTGCTCGCCGTGGTCGGCCGCGCCGTCGGGTCGCCCGCCGGCATCGTCGCGGGGCAGGCCTGGGAGAGCGAGGAGGAAATTGATCTCCGCGCTTACCATCAGGCGAAGACGGGGGCGCTGTTCGTCGGCGCCTGCGCTGCGGGCGCGGCGGCTATGGGCGTCGATCCGACGGGCTGGACGCCCCTCGGCGCGCGCCTCGGCGAAGCGTATCAGATCGCCGATGATCTGCGCGACCACGTCATGAACGCCGAGGAGCTCGGAAAACCGGCGGGTCAGGACGATCTGAACGACCGGCCGAGCGCCGTGCGCGCCTTCGGAGTGAAAGGCGCTCTCGAACAGCTGCGCGCCCTCATCGACGACGCCGCGATGTCGGTGCCGGACTGCCCCGGGGCGGAGGATCTGCGCGGCCTTGTCTACGCGCAGGCGCGGCGTTTGACGCCGAAATCCCTGCAGGCCGCCGAGGCGTGAGGGCGATCGACGGTGCGCTGGGGATGAGCCTCGCCGACCGGTTCGCATCGATCCGCAACCGGATCGTTGCCTCGCCGCGATTTCAGAGTTTCGCATCGGCGTTTCCCTTGACGCGATGGATCGCCAATCGCCGCGCCGAGGAGCTTTTCGGCCTCTGCTCCGGCTTCGTACATTCACAGATCCTCTTCGCCTGCGTGGATCTGGATATTTTTCAGATGCTCCGTGCAGGACCGCTCTCCGTCGCCGACGTTGCGGCGCGAACCGGTCTTCCGGAGGAGGCGGCGGAGCGGCTGCTCAAGGCCGCAACGGCGCTGAAACTGCTCGCCCGCCGCGGCGACGGGCGATACGGGCTCGCGGAGCGCGGCGCGGCGCTCCTCGGAAACCCGTCCGTCTTCGCCATGGTGCGTCACCATCAGGCGCTCTACGCCGATCTCGCCGACCCGGTCGGCCTCCTCAGAAATCGGCGCACGGACACGGCGCTTGCGCGTTTCTGGGGGTATGCGGATGCAGAGGGGCGCACGGCCGTCGCGGCCGGGCAGGCGGGCGCCTACTCCGAACTGATGGCGGCGACGCAGGCGTTCATCGCCGAAGACGTTCTTGCAATCGCGCCACTCGCCGGGCGACGCACCCTGATGGATCTCGGCGGCGGGGAGGGGGCGTTCCTCGCCGCCGCGGCTCGCCGCCATCCTAATCTTCAACTCATTCTTTGCGATCTGCCGGCCGTGGCCGAGCGCGCCCGGGCCCGGTTTGCGCGGGAAGGCCTTGAGAGCCGGGCAAGCGCCGTCGGGCTCGATCTTTTTACCGAAACGCCGCCTCCGGGGGCGGACGCAATTTCCCTCGTTCGGGTGCTGCACGACCATGAAGACGACGGCGCCATGCGGTTCCTGCGCGCCGCGCGCGCCGCGCTCGCGCCTGGCGGCGTGCTCATCGTCGCCGAGCCGCTCGCCGAGACGCCTGGCTGCGAGGCCATGGGGGACGCCTATTTCGGGTTTTACCTCTGGGCGATGGGATCCGGTCGCCCCCGCAGCGCAGCATCGTTGACCGACATGCTGCGCGCCGCCGGCTTCTCTCGCGTTCGCGCCTGCGGCGCCCGACGGCCGCTTCTCACCAGCGTTCTGGTCGCAGGGTCGTAAGACTTCAAAGCGACAATCTTGTTTGACAGTCAGTAACGTCACTCTATGATGACACTTATGGGCGATACGCGACATACGAGCGACAAGACGTTGAAAAACGCTGATTTGTGCGCGGATGCGGTCGTCTTTGACGGCGAGCGCGAGGCGCGTCTGAAGCAGCTTTCCATTGCTGAGCCGGGCGTCCAGGACGTCGTCGTGGATATCGACTGGGCGGGCGTCAGTACGGGGACGGAGCGTCTCTTCTGGTCGGGCGAAATGCCGCCTTTTCCCGGCCTGGGCTATCCCCTCGTTCCAGGGTATGAGGCGGTCGGACGGGTCGCCTGGTCGGCTGACCCGCAGGCTCTCGGCCGGCGGGTGTTCGTGCCAGGCGCCCAATGTTTCGAAGGCGCGCGCGGTCTTTTCGGCGCGACGGCCTCGCGGGTCACGGCTCCCGTCCAGCGGATCGCGTTCGTCGATGAATTCGAGCGCCCGGAGGAGGCGACGCTGCTCGCGCTCGCCGCCACCGCCTACCACGCAATCGCGGCGGGCGAGCCCCCGGATCTCATCATCGGCCACGGCGTGCTCGGACGACTACTCGCCCGCATCACCATCGCCCTCGGCGCGCCCGCGCCCGTCGTCTGGGAGCTCTCGCCCGACCGGGCCGACGCGGACGGTTACGCCGTGATCGAGCCGGAGTTCGACGGCCGTAGCGACTATTCGTCGATCTACGATGTCAGCGGCGACCCGACGGTGCTTGACGATCTCATCGCCCACGCCGCCCGCGGCGCGGAGATCGTGCTCGCAGGCTTCTATGTCGATCGCCCGTCCTTCGCGTTCCCGCCGGCTTTCATGAAAGAAATCCGTTTACGGATCGCTGCGGAATGGGCGCCGGAGGACCTGCAGGCCGTCAAACGCCTCGTCGCCGCGCGCCGCCTCGATTTCGCAGGCCTCATCAGCCACCGCCGGCCGGCCGTCGAAGCCGCCGACGCTTACCGCACCGCCTTCGAAGACCCGGCGTGCCTCAAAATGATCCTGGACTGGAGCGCAAGCGCATGACCGTACTCCTCGATAAAAAAGCGCCGGAGCCCGGCGCCGTCAGCGAAATGCGCGCGGCCCTTCGCGCCGAAGCGGAGATTGATCCGGACCCGGCGCCCGAAACGGCGACCAAGGAAACCCAGATCATCGCGATCTACGGCAAGGGCGGCATCGGCAAAAGCTTCACCCTCGCCAATCTCAGCTACATGATGGCCCAGCAGGGCAAGAAGGTCCTCCTCATCGGCTGCGACCCGAAGAGCGATACGACCTCGCTCCTCTTCGGCGGTCGCGCCTGCCCGACCATTATCGAGACCTCCAGCCGGAAAAAGGAAGCAGGCGAGGAGGTGACGATCGGCGATGTCTGCTTCAAGCGCGACGGCGTGTTCGCCATGGAGCTCGGCGGTCCGGAAGTCGGTCGCGGCTGCGGCGGGCGGGGCATCATCCACGGCTTCGAGCTTCTGGAGAAGCTCGGCTTCCACGAGTGGGACTTCGATTACGTCCTGCTGGACTTCCTTGGCGACGTGGTATGCGGAGGGTTCGGTCTGCCGATCGCCCGCGATATGTGCCAGAAGGTCATCGTCGTCGGCTCCAACGATCTGCAATCCCTGTACGTCGCCAACAATGTCTGCTCCGCCGTTGAGTACTTTCGCAAGCTCGGCGGAAATGTCGGGGTCGCGGGCATGGTGATCAATAAGGACGACGGCACCGGCGAGGCGCAGGCCTTCGCTGAGAAGGCGGGCATTCCTGTGCTCTCGGCGATCCCCGCCCACGAGGACATCCGCCGCAAGAGCGCCAATTACGAAATCGTCGGCAAGCCGGGCGGCCAGTGGGCGCCGATGTTCGAGGCTCTCGGCCTCAATGTCGCCGAGGCGCCGCCAGTTCATCCCGCGCCGCTCACCCAGGATGAATTGCTGGGGCTCTTCTCCGCCGAAGAGACGGGGGCGGATTTCATGCTGCAGCCGGCGACCATCGCCGACATGCGCGGCCCGGACGCCGAGGAAAAAGCCTCCCTAGAAGTGATTTACGAGGACGTTTGATCGTGGACGAGCGGAGCGCCGACGGGAACGGAACGAAGGCCGGCGAGGTTGCTTACGACGACGCCGCGTCGACGCCAGTCGATCTCGGTGCGCCGAGCGCTCCGTCGGCCGAGGCGTCCGTCGCGGAGCCGTCCGGCACGGGCTGCCACGCGGGCGCCGACGAAATGCGCCGCGCGGCCGAAGCCGCCGGCCAGAGCGAGATCCTCGACCGTTATGCGGCCGACTATCCCAAAGGCCCGCATGACCAACCCCAGAGCATGTGCCCAGCCTTCGGGTCGCTGCGCGTCGGCCTGCGCATGAAGCGCACGGCGACGATCCTGTCGGGCTCGGCCTGCTGTGTTTACGGGCTGACGTTTACGTCGCACTTCTACGGCGCGA
Source organism: Pseudomonadota bacterium (assembly GCA_038522735.1). Lineage (GTDB taxonomy): Bacteria > Pseudomonadota > Alphaproteobacteria > Caulobacterales > Parvularculaceae > JBCBJX01. Next base: position 5,671 of record JBCBJX010000007.1, on the reverse strand, counting down.
AGCGCAGCGTCGGGTACGTCCCGTTCAACTCCGAGACTCTCGTCACGGGCAAGCTGTTCGAGGACATCAAGGAGGCGGTCGAGAAAACCGCCGACCCGGAGCGTTATGACGCGATCGTTGTGACGAACCTTTGCGTGCCGACGGCCTCGGGCGTACCGCTCCGCCTCCTGCCGAACGAGATTAATGGCGTGCGGATTGTCGGGATCGACGTGCCGGGCTTTGGCGTACCGACCCATGCGGAGGCGAAAGACATTCTCGCCGGCGCCATGTTGGCCTACGCGCGCACGGAAGTGGAACAGGGCCCGGTCAAGCGCGCCGCCAACGACCACGCAGAAGCGCCGAAGGTGACGTTCCTTGGGGAGATGTTCCCGGCCGACCCCATCGGCCTCGCCCGGCTTCTGGAGCCCATGGGTCTCGCCGCCGGCGCCGTCGTTCCGACCCGCGAATGGCGCGAACTCTACACCGCCCTCGACGGCGCCGTCGTCGCGGCGATCCACCCCTTTTACACCGCCTCTGTGCGGGAGTTTCAGGCGGCGGGGCGCCCTGTCATCGGCTCCGCACCGGTCGGCCGGGACGGAACCCATGACTGGCTGCGCGCGACCGGCGAGGCCGCCGGCGTCGCGGCGACGAAGATTTCCGCCGCCCAGAACGCCGCCGGCGCCGCGATCGCGGCGGCGCTCTCCGGCGCGCCGATCCACGGCCGGATTACCCTGTCCGGCTATGAGGGATCCGAGCTTCTCGTCGCCCGCCTCTTGGTCGAATCCGGCGCGGACGTCCGGTATGTTGGAACGGCTTGCCCGAAAACACCGTGGTCGGAGCCTGATCGCGTGTTTCTCGAAGAGCGCGGCGTGCATGTCCAGTACCGCGCTTCGCTCGAGCAGGACCTTGCGGCCTTCGAGGAGTTCCAGCCGGATCTCGCCATCGGCACGACGCCTGTCGTCCAAAAGGCGAAAGAAAAAGCAACGCCTGCGCTTTATTTCACCAACCTTATCTCGGCCCGCCCGCTCATGGGGCCTGCGGGCGCCGGATCCCTGGCCCAGGTGGTGAACGCCGCCATCGACGGCAAACAGCGCTTCGACGACATGCGCGCCTTCTTCGACGGCGTCGGTTCCGGCGACAGGGCGGGCGTCTGGGAGGAAACCCCGGCCCTCCACGACGACTTCCGCCGCAAGCAGCGCCGCAAGCTGGAGATCAAAGCCAAGCGCGACGCCAACCTGGAGGAGCCGGTCGGATGCTGATCCAGGATCATGACCGCGCTGGCGGCTATTGGGGCTCCGTCTACGTCTTTACGGCGGTGAAAGGCCTGCAGGTCGTTATCGACGGTCCTGTCGGCTGCGAAAATCTGCCCGTTACCTCAGTTCTCCATTATACGGACGGCCTGCCACCGCATGAGTTGCCGATCGTCGTCACCGGCCTCGGCGAAGAAGAACTCGGCAAGGACGGGACCGAAGGCGCGATGAAGCGCGCGCGCGAGGCGCTGGACCCGGAGCTTCCGGCCGTCGTCGTCACCGGCTCCATCGCGGAGATGATCGGCGGCGGCGTGACGCCGGAAGGCGCCAACGTCGTCCGCTTCCTGCCGCGCACCATCGACGAGGACCAGTGGCAGTCCGCCGATCGAGCGCTCCTGTGGCTCTGGAGCGAATACGGACAGACCAAAGGCCGCGATCCTAAGCCGAGAAAGCGCGAGGTTGGCGCGAAACCCCTCGTCAACATCATCGGCTCCGCCTACGGCATGTTCAACATGGCCTCGGATCTCGCCGAAATCCGCCGCCTCGTCGAGGGCGTCGGCGCCGAGGTGAACATGGTCTTTCCCCTCGGCTCCCATATCGAGGACGTGCGCCGGCTGATCGACGCCGACGTCAATATCTGTCTTTACCGGGAATACGGTCGCGCGCTGTGCGAGGCGCTCGGCAAGCCCTATCTGCAGGCGCCGATCGGGCTGCATTCGACGACCAAGTTTCTGCGCTCCCTCGGTGAGCTTCTTGAGATCGATCCCGAGCCGTTCATCGAGCGCGAAAAGCACACGACGCTGAAGCCGCTCTGGGATCTCTGGCGCTCGGTCACCCAGGATTTCTTCGGCACCGCAAATTTCGGCATCGTCGCCAATGAAACGTACGCGCGCGGCGTGCGGAATTTCCTTGAGACCGATCTCGGCCTCCCCTGCGCGTTCTCCTTCGCCCGTGCCGCGGGGAGGAAGCCTGACAACGACGCGGTGCGCGAGGCGATCACCGGAGGCGCGCCCTTCGTCGTCTACGGATCGTTCAATGAGCGAATGTATCTGCAGGAGGCGGGCGGGCGCTCGGCCTTCATTCCGGCCTCGTTTCCGGGCCCCGCTATCCGCCGACACACGGGCACCCCCTTCATGGGCTATTCCGGCGCGACCTACATCGTTCAGGAATACTGCAACGCGCTTTTCGATGCGCTCTTTCATATCCTGCCGCTCGGCGCGGATATGGACAAAGCCGCGCCGACGCTCGCCTCCAGCGCGCCGCTCGTGCGCTGGGAGCCGGCGGCGAGCGAAGCGCTCGACCGGCTGGTCGCCGCTTATCCGGTCATCACACGAATTTCCGCCGCCAAGCGCATCCGCGATCTCGTCGAGGAGCGCGCAAGGTCGCGCGGCGACGCCGTGATCACGGCGGAGGACGTCAATCTAAGCCACGTCGCATTAGGCGGCGGGCGCCCCGCCTGAGAGCGGGAAGGAGAGCGATCATGTCGCAAACGGAGCTTATGCATTCGACACGGACGAAAGCGCTCGCAGCGGAACGACTTGAGTACAGCGTATACGCGACGCTCGCCTATCTTCCGTTTCTTGTCGCCGCGTGTTTCGGCCGGTTGAGCGCGCGCCGCGCAGGCGCGCGCCGGCGTTCTGTCTTCGGAGAAGCGCTTGAGGGAGTCCACGCGACGATCCCGTGGGTTTTTTCCGGTCGTTGAGTTTCGGCGGCGTCACGCCGCCTCACCGTTCTGGACGGTCGTTTCGCCGCCGCCAGAAGCCCCCGCCGCAGGGTTCACGTTTGCGGCGCATACGTATGGCTTAATAAAGGAGGACTTTATGGCCAGTGACTTGACCTCTGGGTCGTCATCGTCGGGTTTGACGGCGGCTGAGGCCCAGGCGTTCCATACATTGTTCATCGCAGGTTTTCTCGGTTTCACCGCGTTTGCTGCGATCGTTCATTTTATTCTGTACCAAGGGAAACCCTGGGGTCCGGGCGTCGGCGACAACGCCGCGCTTGAGTCCGCGATTCAGTTCGCGGGTTCGGTCCCGGGTTTGATCGGCTGAGGAGATAGACGCAATGTATCGCATTTGGCTCCTGTTCGATCCGCGCCGTGCGCTGATCGCAATGTCGGTCTTTCTCTTCACTCTGGCGCTGCTGATCCACTTCATTCTGCTCAGCACGCCACGCTACAACTGGCTCGGCGGCATGCCTGAACAGGCTGCTGTCGAAACGGCGGAACTCGTCCGTCTCGCCTGAACAAAGGCCGGCGCCGTTCGCGGCGCCGGCCGAACCCGCCGGGGGGAGCCCGGAACAAACCCGTCCGAGGCCTACGCCGGCCCCTATCTGAAGGAATTGCTCCAATGGCGTTGTTGAGCTTTGAACGAAAATACCGGGTGCGCGGCGGAACCCTGCTCGGCGGCGACCTGTTCGATTTCTGGGTGGGGCCGTTCTATGTCGGATTTTTCGGCATTTTGGCCGCCTTTTTCGCCATACTTGGCACAGCCCTCATTTTCTGGGGCGCGGCCATGGGCGACACTTGGAACCCATGGCTAATCAGTATCGATCCGCCAGCAGAAAGTTATGGTCTTGCGCTAGCGCCAATGGCCGAAGGCGGTCTCTGGCAGGTCATCACGATCTGCGCGATCGGCGCCTTCGGGTCGTGGGCGCTGCGAGAAGTTGAAATCTGCCGTAAGCTCGGCATGGGCTACCACGTACCCATCGCTTTCTCGTTCGCAATTCTGGCGTTCGTTACGCTAGAGGTCGTAAGGCCTGTCCTCATGGGAGCATGGTACTATGCATTCCCATACGGAATAATGAGTCATCTCGATTGGGTGTCGAACACCGGCTATATGTACGGGAACTTTCACTATAATCCCGCCCATATGATCGCGATCACCTTTTTCTTTACGACGACGCTCGCCCTGGCGTTGCACGGCGGGGCGATCCTGTCGGCGACGAACCCTGGCGACGGGCAGGTGGTGAAGGCGCCTGAACATGAGAACGCTTTCTTCCGCGACATTCAGGGGTATTCCATCGGCACGATCGGCATTCACCGCCTCGGACTGTTTCTCGCCTTGTCGTCAGGGTTCTGGAGCGCCGTGTGTATCGTGATCAGCGGTCCGTTCTATGAGGGCTCGTGGGTCGAATGGTGGAACTTCTGGCGCAACATTCCGATCTGGCGCATGTCGGGAGGAGAACTCTAATGACGGACTATCAGAATATCTTGACCCAGACGCAGGTGCGCGGACACGTCGATCTTGGTGTTCCGTTGCCGTCGGCGGACTGGCGGCGGGAAGAAAACGTCACGTTCAGTCGTTGGCTTGGGAAGCTTGGCGACGCGCAGATCGGGCCCGTCTATCTCGGATGGCTCGGGATCGCTTCGCTTTTCTGCGGCTTCATCGCGATCGAGATCATCGGTCTCAACATGTGGGCCTCTGTAGGCTGGAACCCGATGCAGTTCTTCGGCCAGCTCGCCTGGCTCGGTCTTTATCCACCGGGTCCGGAGTACGGGCTCAATCCGTTCGTGCCGCTGAACGAAGGCGGATGGTGGATCGCCGCCGGCATGTTCCTGACGGCGTCGATCATGCTCTGGTGGTACCGCACCTATCGCCGTGCGAAGCAGCTCGGTATGGGAACCCATGTCGCCTGGGCGTTTCTCGCAGCCATCTGGCTTTATCTCGTATGCGGATTTTTCCGGCCGATCCTTATGGGCGACTGGAGCGAAGCGGTGCCGTTCGGAATTTTCCCGCACCTTGAATGGGTGAACAATATCTCGCTCAATTACGGGAACCTCTTCTATAATCCGTTCCACATGCTCTCGATCGTATTCCTCTACGGATCGGTTCTTCTCTTCGCCATGCACGCCGGCACGATCCTCGCCGTCGGCCGTTATGGGGGCGAGCGGGAGATCGAGCAGATCTACGACCGCGGCACGGCGTCCGAACGCGCTGCGCTCTTCTGGCGCTGGACCATGGGCTTCAACGCGTCCATGGAATCCATTCACCGCTGGGCTTGGTGGTTCGCCGTTCTCTGCCCGCTGACCGGCGGCATCGGCATTCTCCTCACCGGAACGGCCGTCGATAACTGGTTCCTGTGGGGAACGGAGAACAACTTCGCACGGTTCTGATAACTGGGCCTTACACCCCCAGATCAGTCCTACTGGCGCCGCCTTCGGGCGGCGTTTCTTTTTCCTTCGCTGCCCCGCAGACCTCGATGCCGGAAACTACGGAGTACGTCGGTTTGAGAACTAAAAAAGGCCGCCCCCTGCAGGGGCGGCCTTTTGCGTTTGGCGTGTAGCTTTCCGAGAGAAGCGGCGGCCCCCTCCTCAAGCGACGCTTCTTGCGAGGGCGCACTGGGACCAGATTTCGGAGAGGGCTCTGACGAGGCGGTCGATGTCGGCGTTGGTGTGGACGGGGGACGGGGTGATGCGGAGGCGCTCTTCGCCCTTCGGCACGGTG
>JBCBJX010000006.1:0-69447 GCA_038522735.1 Pseudomonadota bacterium | reverse complement strand
TCCATCTTGTCGGAGAGAACGCCGAGAGGCCACTGCGCGACCGCGCCGCCGAGAACGACGGCGCTGATGAATATCGCAACGGCGGAGACCGCGTAACCGACCTCCTGCACGTAAACGGGGCCGACCGACTAGAAGGCGCCGTTCGCCGCGCCGACGGCGAAACTGCCGAACGCGGCGAGCGGCGAAACGGCGGTCAGTTTCTTCAGATCGAGTTTCGCTTCCGCGATCGGCTGCGGCGCGCTTGATTTCGTCAAGGCCACGGGAACAAGCGACAAAGAGATCAGGATCGAGATGATCGCGAAGAGGATGAAACCTTCGGGGCTCGCAACAGCGAGCAGGCCCTGGCCCGCCATCGTCGCGCCGAGATCGACGATGCGGTAGCTGGCGAGCACCTTGCCGCGCGCTTCGTTCGGCGTTTTTTCATTGATCCAACTTTCAATGATCATCTGCACGCCGGCGAGGGAGAAACCGGTGATCACCCGCAGCCCGACCCAGACGACCGAGTCGACGGCGATGGCGTGGGCGAGCGCCGACGCCGAAGCGATCGAGGCGAGCGCCGTAAAGGCGCGGATATGGCCCGCGGAGCGGACGATCGCCGGCGTCTGCTGGCAGCCGGCGATGAAGCCGACGAAATAGGCCGACGTCAGAAGGCCGATCTGCCAGAACGGAAACCCCTCCAGGTTCGCGCGCACGGCGAGAAGCGTGTTCTGCAGGCCGTTGCCGCAGATGAGGATGGCCGCCGCGAGAATGAGCGCGGCGAGCGAGCGTACGGCGTGTCCCATAGGGGGCCCCTATGCCCCGTTCGTTTCGCAGTGGCGAGACGCTGGTTGACGGGAGGGGGCGCGACCCGGTGTTCTGCGCGCTCTGATTGAACGTCAGGAGACCGCATGCAGGACGACCCGGCGCCGTCCGGCCAGCAGCCGGCTGAAGCACCGCAGGATGCGCCGGCGGGCGCGGAAGGCTCCGCTCTCGCCGAGCTGGTCGAAGTCGATCGCCTGCAGGAATACGCCCTCGCCGCGTATGAATGGGTGCGCACGGAGATGTTCACCCTGAATTCGGGCGTGCAGGTCGCCGTCGTGTTCGGGGCGATCTTCCCCGCGGTTTATTTCGGCCCACGGATGAAAGACTTCATCCAGCGGACCCTGCGCAAACGTCTGCCGGACGGGGCCCTGCAGCGGGTGGCGGACGCCATCGCAACGCTCGCGACGCCGATCGCGGCCTGGATTTTCCAGTCGATCGCCCTCTCGGTGATGACCGCCATGGGCCAGGGGGTGCGGTTCATCGACGCCGCCCAGAGCCTCCTCACCGCCTGGATCGTGGTGCGCCTCGTCACCCTCGCAATCCGTTCGCCTTTCTGGTCGAAGGTCGCGTTCTACATCGCCTGGCCCATCGCCGCCCTCGACGCCTTCGGCGTTCTGGGCGACGTGTTCGACTGGATGCGAACCGTCTCGGTGCAGATCGCCCCGTCGACTGCAGAAGGTCCAGGGGCGTCGATCTCGCTCCTCGACGTGGTGCGCGCCGGCGCCATATTTGCGGTTTTCATGCAGCTGGCGAGCCTCGCCGGCGGGGTGATCCGCTCCCAGATTCAAAAAACCGATGAGATAAATCCTTCGCTGAGCGCGCTCATCGTCAAGGTGCTCGACTTCGCGCTACCGATCATCGCCCTGGTCCTCGCCCTGCAGATGATCGGGTTCAATCTCGCGAGCCTTGCGATCTTCTCCGGCGCCGTCGGCCTGGGCGTCGGTCTCGGTTTGCAGAAGATCATTTCAAATTTTCTCGCCGGCTTCACGCTCCTCGCGGACCGCTCGATCAAGCCCGGCGACGTGGTCGAGATCGACGACACCTTCGGCTGGGTGACGGCGATGAAATCCCGTTACGTCTCGATCCGGACCCGGGACGGCACGGAGCACCTGATGCCGAACTCCAAATTCATGGAGGAAGGCGTGGTCAACTGGTCCCATAACGACCGGGACGTGCGCATCCATGCGGGCGTCGGCGTCGCCTACGGAACGAAGGACCTGCGCCTCGTCCAGACCCTCTGCACGGAGGCGGCGGCGTCCACGGAGCGGGTGCTGAAGACGCCGGCGCCCGTCTGCAATCTGATCGAGTTCGGGGACTCCAGCGTCAACTTCGATCTGCGCTTCTGGATCTCCGACCCCCAGCGCGGGATCGCCAACGTCCGGTCGGAGATATTGCTAAAGATCTGGGACGCCCTCGCCGAGCACGAGATCGAAATCCCGTTCCCGCAGCGGGATCTGCACATCAAATCCTCCGACGTCGCGTTCGGCGATGCGGGCCGGGCGGGCGCAACCTAGTTCTCGTCATCCCGGCCGTTACAAGCGTCCGAACCCGAAGGGTTCGGCGAACGCTTGTTAGAGCCGGGACCCATCTCCGGACCTCCCCAGTCTTGCGTGCGGAGCATTCGGGAGATGGGTCCCGGATCGCTCGCACCTGTTCCCAAGCCTTGCGGCTTGGGCAGCTGCGGCGTCCGGGATGACGGTCTTGGCTGCGCTCAAAACAGACGGAACTTCCGGAACAGCCAGATCTCCGCAGCCGTCACTGCAAGGACGATCCCGACGACGATCCAGAACGCCGCGCCGTTCTCAACGCCGGGCATGCCGCCGACATTGATGCCGAGAAGCCCCGTCAAAAAACTGATGGGCAGGAAGATCCCCGCGACCACGGAGAGAAGAAACATGGTCCGGTTGAGCTTCTCCGCCACCAGCGCCGCGAGCCCGTCCTGGAAGATTTCCGAGCGGGCGCGGATTTCGTCCAGTTGCTCCACCAGCCGGGTGATGCGGTCGACGATGTCTTTCAACAGCCGTTCCTGCCCTTCCGTTTGCCAGCTGAAGACTTCGGCGACAAAGGTTTCAAGCGCGTCGCGCTGGGGCGCGATGTAGCGGCGGAGCGTCACGACAGTGCGGCCGAGATCGGCCGCCTCCCGGCGCAGTTTCTCCGTATCGCCCGTTTCAGCCGCGTCCTCCAACGCGTCGAGGCGATCCTCCAGCGCTTCGATGGTCGGCTGCATGCGCTCGGTCAGCGCCTCGGCGATGGCGACGGAGAGTTCACCGGTCGTCTTTGGGCCGACCTTCTGTCGAAACGCCTCCTCGAGGACGCCGACGGCGAAGAGCCGGCGCAGCTGCACGGAGACGAGTTTCTCCGCATCCACCCAGACGCGGAGCGAGACCATATCCTCCGGGTCCGCCCCAGGATTGAGATTGACGCCGCGGAGGATGAGGAGGGCGCCGTCCCCGACGGATCGGCAGCGGGGTCTGGTTTCCTCCGCGAGCAGGGCTTCGACGACGAGGGCGTCGAGCTTCAGATCGCGCCTTAAAATCTCATCAAGACCCGGCGTGTGGAAATCAAAGCGCAGCCAGCGTAGCGCCGACGGCGCGCTCGGCTCCATCGCCTCTGCTCCGCCCTCCCCGTCGAGGGCGAAGCACCGGCTGAGGTCGCTCTTCTCCATACGCATCTCCGGGCGAGGGCGGCTCCCGTATCGCCGCCGCGGGCATGATGCTAGACGCGTTCGCGCACGCCGCCGCACCCGCCGGGTTCGCCAGTGCTCGACCTCGTCGCCTGGCCGCAGGCCTCAGCCGCTTTAGCCGATCATGGTGGTCGCGGTGGGAACGATGCTGTTCGCCGTCGGGCCGATCTCACGCTTCATCGAGAAGAACCCGAGCGTGGTCATGCTCGCCCTCGCCTTCCTCCTGATGATCGGCATGGTGCTGATCGCCGACGGTTTCGGCCGCCACGTGCCGAAGGGTTATATCTACGCCGCCATGGCGTTCTCGGTCTTCGTCGAAGCCCTCAACATGATGGCCCGCAAAGGCCGCCGCCCAGTAAAACCGAAACCGCGGCGGCCTATGGCGACGATGGAGCAACCGTCAAAGCAGCAGATCCGCCGCGAAGAAGGCGAAGAAGCCGCCGACGAGGTAGGCCGCGGCGGCGATTGCGAGGATGACGGTTCCAAGGCGGCGCATCCGCGTGCAGGCGCGCGCCATGGCGGGGTCCGCCGGGCACGGGGCGTTGCGTACGGACCATTTGACGGCCCCGGCGCCCGCGAGCAAAGCGCCCGCGACGGCGAAGAGGACGCCCTTGTGCGCCGTCAGCCAGATAAGCCCCGGAACGTTCGACGCGAGGCCGGCCATGACCGCCCCCGCGCCGATGGCGATGAGGAGCGCCGGAAGCGCGCAGCAGAGGAGCGTCGAGGCGCTCGCAAAAAGCGCGAGCATCGGCGCGAGGGTCTCACGAACGATCAGGCGCATCGTCCGCCTCCGCATCAAGGGCGTCTTCGACCGCGACGTCGCGGCGAATGGTCTTCACCTTGTAGCCCGCCCGCTTCACCAGCTTCTCGATGGTCGCGTCGTCGAGGGACATCTCCGGCTTGAAGGCGAGGTTCAGCGTCTTGCGGTCGAGATCGACGTATACCGCAGCGACCTCCTTCCGTTTGCCGAAGGTCTTGTTCATCGCCGTCGCGCAGAAATCGCAGACGACGCCGAGGACGTCGGCGACCACGAGATCGCCGCCCGCGGCGACGGCGGCGCGCACCTCCTGCGTCAGCGCGGCGGCGTCGATCGTCTCGCCCTCATGCTTGTGGTCATGCTTATGATCGTCGCCGTGCTTGTGCTCCTGATGCTCCTTGTCATGATCATCATGGTCCTGCGCCCAGGCGGGCGCGGCGAGAACGAGGCTGAGGGCTGAAACAAGGGAAAGCGTGCGGATCATGTCCGGTCTCCTTAGAAACGATAGGTGAAGTTGAAGAGGGGTTCGTCGTCGAGGACGCTCCAGCCCGCTTCGAGGAGCATCGGCCCTTTGAAGAGACGGACGAGGGGCGTCACGCCGACGGGTTCGGGATTGTCCGCGCGGTGATCGATCTCGATCATCGCCCATGTGTGGAGATCGCCCGTATCGCCCTCATAGGGCGCGTATCCGATGCGGGCGGCCTGAGCGGCGGAGGCGTCCACCTCCCCCGCCTCGATGGCGCGGGCCTTGTAGGAGAGGAACCAGCGGCGCGTCTCCCAGTCCGCAAGCACGCCGACGAACGCGGCCGGGCGCGCGCCCGCTGCGTTGTCGTCGACGCCGTACGCGACGCCGGCGCCGGCGAAGCCGTAGAGGTTCGCCTGATAGTTCTCGCCGAACCAGCGCTTCGCGAGCGCCGTCGCCTGAGCGCCCTGGAAGACGTAGTCCTGCCCCCGGTCCCACTCCCCCCGATAGCCGAGGGAGAGGCGCGGGTTCAGCGTGTAGTGGATCCAGACCGCGCTCGACTGGCGGTCCGTCTGTTCGATCGCCGTCCAACCGCCCTGATACGACACGGGCCGTCCGTGCGCCGCGTTGACGGAGCACGCGAGAAGGGCGGCGGCGACGCAAAAAGTGCGCGTCATGACCGTCCTGCGATTGGGATGTTATGGAAACGATGGCGGCGGAGCGACACTCCGCTTACGGCTCAGCCCCGAGGCGGCGGCGGATCGAACGCGTTGAAAGCGCCGCGCCGCGCGGCGGGCGTCGCCGGCGCGACGGCGTCGACGAATTCCGGGGCGACGAAGACGGCGGGGGCCGCCGCGACGGCGCTGGTCATCGCGCAGCCCGGACAGTCGTCGCCGCCGGGACAGGGATGGGCGGGATCGTCGTCCCCGCCCACGCCCTCGTCCTGCGCGTGACGCATCGCCGAACCGTCGCCCTCATGCATCGGCGCCATGTCATGACAATCGCCCGAGCCCATGCTCTCGACCGCCGCCTCCGCCCCATGCGCATGAGCGCAGGGCTGCCCGCCGAAGGCGAGCGCGAACGCGGCGAAAAGGGCGGCGAGGAGCTTCACGACGCAGAATATAACATCGTCGCACACATCCCGCCACCCGCGTTCCCGAATCGTTCGGCGCGCTCTATGGTCCTCCCATGGCTCAAACGACCCTCGCCCGCGAACCCGCCGACCCGCCTTACACGCAAGGCCTCAACGACGCCCAGCGCGCCGCCGTGCTGGCGACGGAGGGGCCCGTGCTCATGCTCGCCGGCGCGGGCACCGGGAAGACCAAGGCGCTGACGACGCGGCTCGCGCACATCGTCGCGACGCGGCGGGCGCCCGCTTGGAACGTTCTCGCCGTCACCTTCACCAACAAGGCGGCGCGGGAGATGAAGGAGCGGGTGGCCGCCCTCATCGGCCCCGCGGCGGAGAGCATGCGATGGATGGGCACCTTCCACTCGGTGGCGGCCCAGATCCTCCGTCGGCATGCAGAACTTGTCGGCCTCAAACCGACATTCACGATCCTCGACGCCGACGACGCGCTCAGGCTCTGCAAGCAGGTGATCTCCGCCGCTGGGCTCGATGAAAAGCGCTGGACGGGCCGGGGCCTCGCCGCCCTCATCGATGAATGGAAGAACAAGGGGCTCGTTCCTGCGAAGGTCCCGGAAGACGACGCCTGGCGGTTCGCCGACGGCAAGGCGATCGAGCTTTACACGGCCTATCAGGAGCGGCTCATCGCCCTCAACGCCGTCGATTTCGGCGATCTCCTCCTGCACAACCTCACCATCTTTCAGAAGCATGCGGACGTGCTGGCGGATTTCCAGAGCCGCTTCCGCTATGTGATGGTCGACGAATATCAGGACACGAACGTCGCCCAGTATCTATGGTTGCGCCTCCTCGCCCAGGGCCACAAGAACATCTGCTGCGTGGGGGACGACGACCAGTCGATCTACGGCTGGCGGGGGGCGGAGGTGGAAAACATCCTCCGCTTCGAGAAAGACTTCCCCGGCGCCCAGGTGATCCGCCTGGAGCGCAATTACCGCTCCACCGGGCACATCCTCGGCGCAGCGTCGGGCGTCATCGCGCGCAACACCGCCCGGCTCGGCAAAACCCTGTGGACGGAGGATGCGGACGGCGAAAAAGTCCAGGTGCGCGGCCTCTGGGACGCCGAAGAAGAAGCCCGCCTCGTCGGCGAGGACATCGAGCAGGAGCAGCGGAAGGGCCGCTCCCTCTCCGACATGGCGGTGCTGGTGCGCGCGAGCCATCAGATGCGCGCCTTCGAGGAGCGCTTCAACACCCTCGGCGTTCCGTACAAAGTGGTCGGCGGCCCGCGCTTTTATGAGCGTGAAGAGACGAAGGACGCGCTTTCGTACCTCCGCCTCTGCCGCTCGCCGGACGACGATCTCTCCTTCGAGCGGGTGGTGAACAAGCCCGCCCGGAAGATCGGCGCCAAGACCATCCAGACCCTGCAGGGCCACGCCCGCCACGCGCGAGCCTCCCTCCACGCCGTCACCCGCCAGCTTCTGGAAACCGACGAAATCCGCGGCCCCGCCAAAGGCGCCCTCGCCCGCTTCCTCGACGACCTCGACCGCTGGCGCGCATTTTCAGATGACGCCGAGCCGAAGCGCCTGACGGAGCTGGTTCTGGAGGAGTCCGGGTACACGGATTACTGGAAGACGGCGAAGTCGCCCCAGGCCGCCTCCAAGCTCGACAATCTGAAGGAGCTGGTGGACGCCGTCGGCGAATTCGAGACGCTGGAGGGCTATCTCGACCATGTCGCGCTCGTTTCGGAACTGAACGCCGAGACCGCCGACGGGCAGGTCTGGCTGATGACCCTGCACGCCGCGAAGGGCCTCGAATTTCCCGTCGTCTTTCTTCCGGGGTGGGAGGAAGGGGTCTTCCCGTCCCAGCGCTCCATCGACGACAAGGGAAACGACGGCCTCGAGGAGGAACGCCGCCTCGCCTATGTGGGCCTCACCCGGGCGCGCGAAAGCGCGCGGATCTCCTTCGTCGCCAACCGCCAGATCTTCGGGCGCTGGATGAACGCCCTCCCCTCCCGCTTCGTCGAGGAACTGCCGCAGGATCACGCCGAGGTTGTCTCCGAGCCCGGACTCTACGGCGTCTCGGCGAAGGAGCTCGCGGGCGCCTCGCGCTTCAACGCAACGAAGCTGGAAGACGACACCTATTACGACAACCCCGGCTGGCGGCGCGCCCGGGCGGCGGAGGCCCTGAAAAAGCACGAACGCGGACGGTCGGAACCGCCGCTCATCGAGGCGCGCGCAAGCGTCGTCTCGTCCGCCAGCCCCGGCCGCTCCAAATACGGCGTCGGCGAACGGGTCTTCCACCAGAAATTCGGCTACGGATCGGTTCTCGCCGTCGAAGGCAACAAGCTGACGGTGAATTTTGAACACTCCGGGCCCAAGAAAGTGGTCGAGAGCTTCTTGGAGAAGCATTAACCCTGTTGTCTCAGGGTCGCGGTGATCAAGCTTTTCGGAACCGCCATGCTCTTCGCCGTCATCTCCGCCGCCGCCCTCGGCCTTCTCGTTTTCGTGCTCGGGTTCTGGGTCTCCATCGAGCGCACGCGATCGAAGGTGATCACCGGCGCGCCGGACCCGGCGTCCTCCCTCGCCAAGACCGTCCGCGCCCACGGCAACGCGACGGAATACGCGCCGACCCTGATGGTGCTCCTCCTCATCGTCGGCGTTGCGCTGGAGCGGGACATGAGCCGCGACCCCGCCGCCGCGGGCCCCGTCGTCTGGCTGATGCTCGCCGTCACGGCGTCCCGCTTCATCCACGCGGCCGGCTTCCTCCTCTGCGAGACGCTTGAGAAGCCGCATGTGCTGAAAGCGATCGGCGCGATCGTCACATACGTCGGCGGCGCCGCGCTCTCGATCGTCGCCATTGCGAGCGTGCTGCAGCCGGCCTAAGCCGTCCGCCCATGACGCAATACACGCCCAACGCCGCAGCCGGCGTCGCCCATAAACTCGTCTGGACCGGTCCGCGCGCGGCTCTGGAAGCCGCTGCGACGATCCTCACCGAAGTGATCGGCGCCGACGCCGTCAGCGTCCGGAAGGAAGACCTGCTCGCGGACGACGGCGCGCCCGACGTCCTCTGGCGGCTCGACGGGTATTGGGAGGAAAAACCGGACGCCCCCTCAGTCGGCGCCATGCTCGCCGAGTTCGTGCCCGGCTGGGCGGACGTCGCCGCGCCCGAGGCCGAGGAGACGCCTGATATCGACTGGGTCGCCCACGCGCTCGCCGGGCTCGGCATCATCCGCGCCGGGCGCTTCCTCGCCTATGGCGTTCACGATGCGGACGAGGTGACGGCCCTACGCGAGGCCGAGCCCCATCTCATCCCCATCCGCATCGACGCGAACCAGGCCTTCGGCACCGGCCATCACCCGACGACGGCGGGTTGCCTGACAGCGATCGACGCCCTGCCTGACGCCCCGCCCGGCCGCATCCTCGATCTCGGCGCGGGCTCGTGCGTCCTCGCCATCGCCGCGGCGAAGCGCTGGGGCGTTCCCGTCCTCGCCTCCGACATCGACGCGACCTCCGTCGCCATCGGCCGGGAGAACGCCGCGCTGAACGACGTCTCGGACCTCGTGACGGTGATCGAGGCGGACGGCTTCGCCGCCGGCGAAATCGACGCCCGGGCGCCCTTCAACCTCGTCTTCGCGAACATCCTCGCGGGGCCGCTGGCGGAGTTCGCCCCCGCCGCGGCGGGGCATATGACCTGGGGCTGCCGCGTCATCCTCGCGGGGCTGCTGGCGGACCAGGAGACGGCCGTCCGCACCGCCTACGAGACCGCCGGCTTCGCGCTGGAGGCCCGCCGCGACCATCCGTCCTGGCCGGTGCTGGTGATGACGAAGCAATAACCGTCATCCCGGACGCCGAAAGCGTCGAAATCTCCGATTTCGAAACGCTTTCGAGCGATCCGGGACCCAGGGCCGCACTTTCTGCACCGGCCGCCCTGGGTCCCGGGTCTCGCTGCGCTCGCCCGGGATGACGAACGGGGGCGCACCGCCTACCTTCCTCTTCAGCACGAGAAAGGCCGCCGACATGTTCCAGAGCTTCGAGCCCCGCTCCGACCGCTCCTACGCCTCCGCGCACACGCCCCTCGTCCGTGCGGAGATGGAGCGGCTCGACCTCGACGGCTTTCTCATCCCCCATGATGATGAGTACGGGAACGAATATACGCCCTATTACGCGGAGCGCCTGCTCTGGGCGACGGGGTTTTCGGGCTCCGCGGGCTCGGCGATCGTCCTGAAAGACAAAGCCGCCATCTTCATCGACGGACGCTACACCCTGCAGGTGAAGGACCAGGTGGACGACGCCGTCTACGCCTATGTCGACTATCCGGAAACGACGCCCGCGAAATGGCTCCGCCAGAACGCGCCCCGCGGCGGAACCATCGGCTACGACCCCATGCTGCACAATGAAAAGGACGTGGACGCCCTTGCAGAAGCCTGCGCCAAGGCGGGCGCGCGCCTCGTTCCGGTCACGGAGAACCCCGTCGACGCCGCATGGAAAGACCAGCCGGCGAAACCGGAGGCCGCCCTCATCCCCCACCCCCGCCGCTACGCCGGACGCGGGGCGGATGAAAAGATCGCCGAGATCGCCGAGGCGGTGCGCGAGGCGGGCGCCGACGCGGTGATGATCTCATCGCCCCTTTCGGTCGCTTGGCTCTTCAATGTGCGCGGCGGCGACGTCGCCCACGCGCCGGTGCCGCTCTCGCGCGCCATGGTGGGCGCGGACGGGAAGGCGACGCTCTTCATTGACCCGAAGAAAGTCTCCAATGAAGCGGCGACGGCGCTCGCCGACGAGACGGGCGGCGCTCTGACGATCCGCCCGGAGACGGATGCGACGCCGCAGGTCGCGGCGCTGGGCGCCGCCGGCGCGACCGTCCTGCTCGACCCCGCCCTCGCCCCCGCCGCCTACGCCGCCGCCGTGCGTGAGAACGGCGGAACGGTCGTCCACGGAGCGGACCCGTGCGCCCTTCCCCGCGCCCTCAAGACAGGCGCGGAGATCGAGGGCGCCCGCGCCGCCCATGTGCGCGACGGGGCCGCTGTCACCCGCTTCCTCCACTGGCTTGCGACGGAGGCGCAGGACGGCTCCAAGGATGAGATCGCTGCGGCCCGGCAGCTGCAGGCCTTCCGCCAGGAGATCGCCGAGCTGAAAGACATTTCGTTCGAGACGATTTCCGCCGCTGGGCCGAACGGCGCCTTCCCCCATTACCGGGTCTCCACGGAGACGAACCGGCCGCTCGCGCCGGGCTCCCTTTACCTCGTCGATTCCGGCGGACAGTACCCGGACGGCACGACGGACATCACCCGCGTCGCCGCCATCGGCGATCCGACGGACGAGATGGCGGAGCGGTACACCCTGGTTCTGAAAGGCCATATCGCCCTTGCAACCGCGCGCTTCCCCAAGGGCACGACCGGCCAGCAGCTCGACGGCTTCGCCCGCCGCCCGCTCTGGGATCTCGGGATGGATTACGACCACGGCACCGGCCACGGCGTCGGCTCTTTCCTCTCCGTGCACGAAGGGCCCCAGCGCATCGCCAAGACGGTGAACGCGCAGGCGCTTGAGCCCGGCATGATCTGCTCCAACGAGCCCGGCTACTATAAAGGCGGCGAATACGGCATCCGCATTGAGAACCTCGTCGTGGTGACGGCGCCCGAGCCCGTCCCCGGCGGCGACCGGGAGATGATGGGCTTCGAGACCATCACCCTCGCCCCCTTGGAGCGCCGGTTGATCGTCGCGGAGATGCTAACGGCGGACGAACGCCGCTGGGTGGACGCCTATCACGCCCGCGTCCGCGAAGTGATTTCGCCGCTGGTCCCGGCGGACGTCGCCCGGTGGCTGGATGAGGCGACGGGGGAGCTTTAAGCCCCCGCTTAAGCCCCCTCTCCCCTTGGGAGAGGGGTTTGGGGTGAAGGGGGGGGACGATCTAACCGCCCTGACCGTTGTGAACGAAGCACTGCGAGCGGACAATACTCCAAACGCCGCGTAGGCGGAGACGCCGCTCCCCCTCACCCCCGGCCCCTCTCCCGACGGGAGAGGGGAGAGGCGCTCAATTCCCCGCCATCTCCAACCACTCATCCTCCGTTAGCGTCGCAACGCCCAGCTCCGTCGCCTTCTTTAGCTTCGAGCCGGCGTCGGCGCCCGCCACCAGATAATCCGTCTTCGACGAGACCGACCCCGCGACCTTGGCGCCCAGGGCTGCGGCGCGGGCCTTCGCTTCATCGCGGGTCATTTTTTCAAGCTTGCCGGTGAAGACGACCGTTTTGCCGGCGACCGGGCTGTCGGCGACGGGGAGCGCCTCCAGCAGTTCCGGCGAGACCTCCGCCATCAGACGGTCGAGGGCCTCAAGGTTGTGCGCCTCGGCGAAGAACTCCGTCAGCGCCTCGACGACCGTCCCGCCGACGCCGTCGATGGCGAGGAGGTCGTCCCGCGCCGCCTCGTCGCCGGCGATGATGTTCTCCACCGCCCGGCGCAGAGCCTCCATGGAGCCGTAATGGCGGGCGAGAAGCTCCGACGTCGTCTCCCCCACATGGCGGACCCCGAGGCCGAAGAGGAGCCGGTTCAAGGGGAACGTCCGCCGCGCCTCGATGGCGGCGAACAGGTTGTCGACGGATTTTTTCCCAAACCCCTCCCGCGCCCGCAGGGGCTTGAGGTTGCTGTCGGCGCTGTCGCGCTTCTCCAGGGTGAAGATGTCCGCCGGCTCTTTGACAAGCCCGTCGGTGAAGAACGCCTCAATCTGCTTCGTTCCGAGCCCTTCAATGTCCATCGCCCGGCGGGAGACGAAGTGTTTGAGGCGCGCCACGGCTTGCGCCGAACAGACGAGCCCGCCCGTGCACCGGCGCACCACGTCCTTGTCGTCCTCCTCGCCCCCTTGCGCGACAGCGGAACCGCAGACAGGACACGTCATCGGAAATTCGAACGGCTTCGCGCCTTTCGGCCGCTTTTCGGTCAGCACCCGCACCACCTGCGGGATGACGTCGCCAGCCCGCTGCACGACGACCATATCGCCTTCGCGCACGTCGAGGCGCTCGATTTCGTCCGCGTTGTGCAGGGTCGCGTTGGAGACGACGACGCCGCCGACGGTGACGGGCGAGAGCTTCGCCACCGGCGTCAGCGCCCCCGTTCGCCCCACCTGGATGTCGATCCTCTCAAGGATCGTCGTCGCCTGCTCGGCGGGGAACTTGTGCGCCGTCGCCCAGCGGGGCGCCCGCGAGACGAAGCCGAGGCGCTCCTGCCAGTCGAGCCGATCGACCTTGTAGACGACGCCGTCGATGTCATAGCCGAGATCGGCGCGGCGACCTTCAATCTCCGCATACGTCTCCAGCATTTCCTCCAGAGTCACGCAGCGCCGCATCAGCGGGTTCGTCCGGAAGCCGAGAGCTTTCAAGCGCGCAACGGCGCCCGACTGGGTGTCTGCGAGAGGCTCGGAGAGCTCTCCCCAGGCGTAAGCAAAGAACGCGAGGGGGCGGGACGCGGTGACGCCCGCGTCTTTCTGGCGGACCGATCCCGCAGCCGCATTGCGCGGGTTTTTGTAAAGCTCCTCCCCCGCTTCTTCGCGGGCCGCATTCATCGCTCCGAAGTCGGCATGGGAAAGGAACACCTCGCCGCGCACCTCAAGCACGTCCGGCGCACCCATCAACGTATGCGGAATATCATTGATCGTTTTCAGATTTGCGGTGACGTCCTCGCCTTCCCTTCCGTCGCCCCGCGTCGCGCCGAGGACGAGCGCGCCCTCTTCGTAGCGCAGGCTCGCGGACAGGCCGTCGATCTTCGGCTCGGCGGTGATGGCCAGTTCCTCATCGTCCGAAAGCCCGAGAAACCGGATCACCCGCTCACGGAACTCCCGCGCTTCCGTCTCGGAAAACACGTTCCCGAGGGAGAGCATCGGCTTGGCATGGCGCACGGCCGAAAACTGGGTTGAGGGCGCGGCGCCGATTTTTTCTGAGGGTGAGTCGGCCCTTTTCAGATCGGGAAACCGCGCCTCGATCGCAGCGTTCCGCTGGCGGAGGGCGTCGTAGTCGGCGTCGGAAATCTCCGGCGCGTCTTCGCCGTGATAGAGCGCGTCATGGCGCGCGATTTCGTCCGCAAGGGCCTTCAGCTCTTTGCGGGCCTCAGTCTTCGTAAGCTCCGCAACGGGAGTGTCGTGCGACATTTTCCGGATTCGTCCTCAACCTCTCGGGAGTCATCCCGGCCGTTACAAGCGTCCCAACCCGAAGGGTTCGGCGAACGCTTGTTAGAGCCGGGACCCATCTCCGGATCTTTCCATTCGTGCGCGCGGAGCATTCCGGAGATGGGTCCCGGATCGCTCGCAGCTGTTCCCAAGCCTTCCGGCTTGGACAGCTGCGGCGTCCGGGATGACGCCATAGAACAACCGACTGCTCACGCCGCTCTTCGCTTCTTCGCCGTCTTTTTCCTCGGCGCGTCCGGCGCGAGCAGCGCTTTCGCCGCTTCGCGGGCTGCGTCGGTGATCCGCGCGCCGGCGAGCATGCGTGCAAGCTCCTCGACGCGCTCCTTGGCGCTCAGGGTGCGGACCGATGTCGCCAACGTCTCGTCGCCGGTTTTTTCGACCTTCCACTGGGTCGCGGCGCGGGCCGCCACCTGCGGCGAGTGGGTGACGACCAGCACCTGTTCGTCCGCCGCCAGACGGGCGAGGCGTTCGCCGACAGCGTCCGCCACCGCGCCGCCGACGCCGGCGTCCACCTCGTCGAAGATGACGACGGTCTTGCCCTCCTTCGCGGCGAGCGCAGCCTTCAGCGCCAGGACGAGGCGGGCGAGTTCGCCGCCTGAGGCAATCTTCGACAAGGACCCGAGCGGCGCGCCCGGATTGGTGGCGATCTGGAACTCCACCGTCTCGAACCCCTCCGGCGAGAGGCGGGCTTCGTCCGTGCAAAGCGCGACAGCGAAGCGGGTCTTCTCAAGCTTCAGGGCCGGCAGCTCGGCCGCGACGGCGTTCTCCAGCGCCGCGGCGGCCTTGCGGCGGGCGGCGCTTGCAGCTTTCGCAAGCCGGACATAGTCCCCGCGCGCCGCGTCGAGGGCTTTGGCGAGCGCCGCCTCTCGCGCCTCGCCGCTTTCGACGGCGGCGAGGCTCTCGGCGATCCGGGCGCGGACCTGCGGCAGGGCGTCAGGGGTCGTCGCGTGTTTGCGGGCGAGCGCGCGCAGGGCGAACAAGCGCGCTTCGGCCTGCTCAAGGGCGTTGTCGTCGACGCTGAGGGCGTTGTTCAGCGCCTCGACGGCGTCGACCGCCTCGTCGACCGCTGCGATGGCGCCGTCCACGGAGGAGACGGCGGCGGCGAGTATCGCCTGGGCGTCCGCCTCGCCGGCGCCGAGGCGCGCCCGCGCCCGATCAAGCGCCCGGGCGGCGCGGGCGAGACCTGCGCCCGCCTCCTCGCCCGCGAGCGCCGCCGCGGCGTCCGCAACGTCCTCGGTCGTTTTCTCCGCCGCCATCAGCGCGGCGCGCATCTCCGCGAGACGCGCCTCCTCGCCTTCCTCCGGGTCAAGATCGTCGAACTCCTTTGCAGCGTGCCGGAGAAACTCCGCGTCCTCGGCGGCGCGCGCCATGGCGGCGCGATGGTCGGCGAGCGCGCGCTCCGCCTCCCGCGCCGCGTCGGCCGCAGCAACGAGCGCTTCAAGATCGAGCCCCGCATAAAGATCCAGAACGCCGCGGTGGACGGCGGGCTTCAAAAATCCGTGGCCGTCATGCTGGCCGTGCACCTCGACCAGCGCCTCACCGACGGCGCGCAGGACGCTTAAAGAGACCGGCTGATCGTTGACGAAGGCGCGGGCCCGCCCGTCGGCCCGCTGAACCCGACGGAGGATCACCGCCCCGTCCTCGGCAGGAACGCCGTGTTCTGAAAGAAGCGCGAAGACGGCGTGGCCGTCGCCCGGCTCGAAAGCGGCGACGGCCGCCCCCTCCTCCGCCCCATGGCGAACGAGGCGCTTGTCCGCCTTACCGCCGACAGCCAGGCCGAGAGCGTCCAAGAGGATCGACTTGCCGGCCCCTGTCTCGCCGGTGAGCGCCGTGAGACCCGCCCCGACGGCGAGGTCGAGGCGCTCGATCAGCACGATATCGCGAACGCAAAGGGCGGTGAGCATCGCCGATGAATTTAGGTGATCCGCCGGGGCGGGTCTATCAGAGCGCCGCTTCGTCGCCGGCTTCAGAGGCGTTCTCGGCGGTCTCAGCGTCGGTCCGCTCCGGGTTTAGGGCGACCGGCGTCACCGGATTGCTGACGAGAGCGTTGCGACGCTCGAGCAGCCGATAGCTGTCCTCATACCAGCGCGAGCCCGGATAATTGTGGCCGAGAACGGCGGCGGCGGCGCGGGCCTCGTCGTAGACGCCGAGTTCGACATAAGCCTCGACCAGCCGGTGCAGAGCTTCGGGCACCTGGGTCGTCTGCTGGTATTCTGCTAGGACCTTCTTGAAGCGGTTGATCGCCGCGACGTGCTGGGAGTTCCGCAGATAATAGCGGCCGACATACATCTCCTTGCCGGCGAGGTGGTCCTGGGTGAGATCGCGCTTTAGAGCGGCGTCGCGGGCGTAGTCCGTGCCGGGATAGCGGGCGATGACGGCGTCGAGGGCTTCGAGGGCGTTCCGGGTGATGTCCTGGTCGCGGCCGACATCGCGGATCTGCTCATAGTGGCACATGGCGCGCAGATAGAAGGCGTAGGGCGCGAGCTCGTTGCCGGGATGCAGCGAGATGAACCGGTCAAGATTGGCGAGGGACGTCTCATAGTCGTTCGCCTGATAGGAGGCGAAGGCCGACATGAGCATGGCCTTGCGCGCCCATGCTGAATACGGGTGCTGGCGCTCGACCTCGTCGAAGAGCGCGACCGCGGTCTCGAAACGGCGTTTTCCCAGCTCGTCGGCGGCGTCGTTATAAAGCGCCTCGACGGGCTTCTCGATGTATTCGAAACGGCTGCCGCCCGCCCCGCCGCAGGCGGCGAGGGCGAGGGCTGAAGCGAGCAGTATGATCGTGCGCAGCATGTGCGTCCTATCCGGTTCGACGCCCCGACGATGCAGGAGGCGCGCCATCCGCGACCCATCCTGCATGTGCAGACATGATTAATGATGGATGACGACGCAACCTGCAATCCGGATGCGGGCCGGATTGCAGGACCGTAATGGGGCGGATCAGATCGCCGCTTTGGCCGGAACCGGCGCCGCGTCCTCGTCCAGATCGGCGGCGAGGCCCCAGTCGAGAGCGCCTTTCGCCTCGAGAAGCAGCTTCGCAAAGGCCGTATTGATCGCGTGGCCCGGACGGCTGGCGCGGACTTTCATCTTGGGCAAGGCGCCGACGAGGCGCAGGTCGCCGATCATGTCGAGGGCCTTGTGGACGACGAACTCGTCGGCGCGGCGCAGGCCGCCTTCGTTCAGGATTTCCCCGTCGGCGACGACGATCGCGTTGTCGAGGGAGCCGCCGCGGGCGAGGCCGGCCGCGCGCATCCTGTCGATATCGCGCTTCAGGCAGAAGGTGCGGGCGTCGGCGACGTCGGCGGCGAAAGCGTCCGGCGTCACGGTCATGGAGAGGGTCTGGGCCCCGATCGCCGGATCCTCGAAGTCGATCTCGACCTCGATCTCGAAGGCGTCGGCGGGGGTCGCGACGAGACGGCTCGCGCCCTGCTCCAGCGCGACTTTGCGGGTGAGGCGCGGCGCGGCGGCGGGGGCGTTCAGGCTGGCGAGGCCGGCCTTGCGCAGAACCGCGAGGAAAGGCTCGGCGCTGCCGTCCATGATCGGAACTTCCGGGCCGTCGATCTCCACAAGCAGGTTGTCGAGGCCGAGACCGGCCACGGCGGCCATCAGATGCTCGACGGTCGCGACGCTGGCGCCGTAGGCGTTCTCGATGGTGGTGCCGAGCTGGGTCGCGCCGACATTACCGGCCGTCGCCCGAACGGTGACGCGGCGAAGTCGGTCTTCGTCGGCGCTGTCGGCGAGGAGGTCGATCCGGCGGAAGACGACGCCGGCGTCGGCCGGAGCCGGGCGGAAAACGAGGGAGACGGCCGCGCCGGAGTGGAGGCCGACGCCGTCCATGCGGACCGCCGCGGCGACGGTCGTCTGGCGGCGCTCGCAAGCGGCGGGCTTCATGGCGACAGCGACAGCCGTCTCGAAACCGGTGATGTCCGAACCCGTATCGTACACTCGACGCCCCTCCATGCGACGCGACGCGACGCACACGATAATCAATGTGGGTTAATGGCTAGAGAGGGTCGGCCCCCGTCTCAAATAAAGGTTTGTTACGCGGTGTTTCCTGCACCTGCGAAGTGTTGATCCTTTCTTAAAACCGAAGCGTTTTCAAAGGCTTCTGTTAAGAAAATCGCCCGGCCTTAGCCGGGCGAGGTCGTAAGACGCAACTTTATTCCGTATGCCCCGCTCAGCGCCGTCCCTGGCGCAGGAAAGCAGGGATCTGCAACTCTTCATCCTCGTCGTCGAAGAGATCGGCCTTGCGCGGCGCGGGCTGGACCGGCCGACGGGGACCCGTCGGCGCCGGCGGCTCCTTCGTCTCGGGGACGGGGCCGGCGCCAAGCATTTTTTTGGCTTTTTCAACCAGCGACGGTTTCTCCCGCGAGGCGAAGGGATTGGGGAGCGGCTTCGGCGTCGCCGCGGGCCGGTCGCCGAAGGGGCGTGCGGCGCGCGAAACCGGAGCATGTTGAGGCGTTTTCGGAGCGTTTTCGCTCTTTTCGGCCGCCGCCGGCGCATCCTCGGCGCGGTCGTCGAGGAGCGTGTCGATAATCCGCTTGCGCGCCTCCTCCACGGGATTTGAATGCGCAGCGTTCGCGGCCCACGGGCGCTCGGCGGGCGCCGGCCGGGCCGGCGTCTCTGCGCGGACGTCGGCCGGCTTCGGCGCCGGTCTCGCGGCCGCGGGCGCCTCGGCCTCAATGCCGGTCGCGACGACCGAGACCCGCATGCGGCCGTCGAGATTGTTGTTGAAGGTCGAGCCGACGATGATGTTCGCCTCGGCGTCGACTTCCTGACGGATACGGTTCGCGGCCTCGTCGACTTCGAACAGCGTCATGTCCATGCCGCCCGTGATGTTGATGAGGACGCCTTTCGCGCCGCGCATTGAGACCTCGTCGAGCAGCGGGTTGGAGATCGCCCGCTCCGCCGCCTCGATGGCGCGCTTCTCGCTTTCCGCCTCGCCCGTCCCCATCATCGCCTTGCCCATTTCGGACATCACGGTGCGGACGTCTGCGAAGTCGAGATTGATCAGCCCCGGCATGACCATCAGGTCGGTAATGCCGCGCACGCCCGAATGGAGAACCTGGTCGGCCATGTTGAAGGCCTCGGCGAAGGTCGTCTTCTCGTTTGCGAGCTTGAAGAGGTTCTGGTTCGGAATGATGAGGAGCGTGTCGACGAACTCCTGAAGCTCTTTGATCCCCTCTTCGGCGATCCGCATGCGGCGGGCGCCTTCGAAATGGAAGGGCTTCGTCACCACGCCGACGGTCAGCACGCCCCGTTCTTTCGCGGCGCGAGCGATCACGGGCGCGGCGCCGGTGCCGGTGCCGCCGCCCATGCCGGCGGTGATGAAGAGCATGTGGGCGTCGTTCAGGTGCTCGACGATCTCCTCGATCGATTCCTCCGCCGCCGCGCGCCCGATTTCCGGCTGCGAGCCCGCGCCGAGGCCTTCCGTGACGCCGGCGCCGAGCTGGATTTTCCGGCTCGCTTTCGAGAGCCCGACCGCCTGGGCGTCGGTGTTCGCGACGACGAACTCGACGCCCTCAAGGGCGCACTCGATCATGTTGTTGACCGCGTTGCCGCCCGCGCCGCCGACCCCGAAGACCGTGATCCGCGGTTTCAGCTCGGTTTCTGCGGGTACGCTGAGATTGATCGGCATCGGAACTGGCCCCTCTCGCCCAAGGGCGTGCGCTGTACGGATAGTGTTAAAAGATCGGTTAGATTGGTTAACAGAGGGTTAACGCGCGCTCTCCGCGCCGCTCAAAACCTGGAGAAAAGCCGCTGCGCCCAGCCGGGCGCGGGGAATGCGAACGCGGCGGGCGCGGCCGTCGCGTCCCGGTCCTCCGCAAGCGCCGCATCGAGGGCGCCGAAGACCGCGGCGAAGGGCGGCCCGGAGGCGGAAGCCGGCGCTCCGTCCACATTCAAGGGACGTCCGAGTCGGGTCTGGCGCTCAAGCACGCGCTCGGCGGCCTCCCGGACGCCGGCGAGGCCGCTCGCCCCGCCCGTCAGCACGACATGGCGGACCGCGCGCCGGGAAAGCCCTGCGTCTTCGCAAGCGGAAAGAACCTGCACGAACGTTTCCTCGACCCGCGAGGCGATGACCGCCCTTAGGCCGGAGGCGTCGATCTCGATCTGGGCCTCGTCGCCGAGGGCGCGGGCGCGCAGCGTTTCGATTTCCGAGCCGTCGGCCAGGGCCGAGCCGCGGGTCACCTTCAGGCGTTCGGCGTCGTCCCGGGCGACGCCGAAGACCCGCGCGATGTCGCGCGTCGCATGCTCGCCGCCAATGGGCGCGGCGCCGACGGCGATCAGCCGTCCGCGGTCGAAGGCGGCGAAACTTGTCTCCCCCGCCCCCATATCGAGGACGAGGCAGCCGAGATCGCGCTCATCCTCGAGCGTCACGGCGCGCGCCGCTGCGTAAGGACCCGCGACGAAAGCGGAAACGTCGAGATGGGCCGCTTCGACGGCCGTCTCCAGATGCCGGAGCGTGCTCTCCCGCGCCGAGACGCCGATCATGTCGAGATCGAGACGGTCGCCGGCGAGGCCGCGCGGATCGCCCCAGCCCGCATCGCTGTCGACGGCGGCGCCGATATCGAGGGCGTGCAGGATTTCGAACCCGTCCGGCGCGGCTTCCTCCGCCCCCGCCTCTTTCGCCGCGGCGACGTCTTCTGACGTCGTCGTGCGGCCGTTGAGATCAACCTCGACGACGAGACGCCGGGCGCGGAGCTTCCGCCCCGAGACGGCGACGACCGCCGAGCGCGCGAGGACGCCCGCGCGCTCTTCGGCGGCGGCGACGGCCGCGCGGATCGAGGCTTCGACGACGGCGAGGGCGAGACCCGAGCTGCCCCCAGGCGTCGGTCGCGCGGCGGCGCCGATGATCCGCGGCGGCGCGTCGGGGCGGGCGGGATCGACGACGCCGATGAGGCAGGCGGCTTTGCTTGCGCCGAGATCGACGGCGGCGATCGCGTTGGGGTTCGATTTCAGCCGCGCCACTCGCCTCGCCTCCCTCAGCTGCCGCCGCCGGCGAGCGGCCGGATCGCGAGGCGCTCCGGGTCGCGGGCGTCGATATAGTCGAGCTGCTGGTCGAGGGTCGCGTGCAGCTGATGCAACCGCTCGATCTCTTTCAGAGCTCTCGCATAGCCCTCCTCCGGCAGCTTGATGTCGGCGCCGGATTTCAAACGGATGTTCCAGCGGCGGTTGCCGACGCGGATGACGGCGCTCGTCCGCTCCCGGATGACGGGCGTTGCGGCGAGGGCGTGGAGGAGCGGCGAGACCGCCTCCGGAGCGCCGCCGCCGACGATGAGCGGCAATCCCGGCCACTGCGAGGTTTCCGCCGCGCCGATGGTCGCGCCGTCGACGTCGATCAGCCGCCAGCGGCGGTCGTATTGCCAGATGGCCGCGGGCTCGCGTTCGCGGATGGAGACGTGAATGAGATCCGGCCAGAGGCGCTGGACGGCGGCGCGCTTCACCCAGCCGATCGCCTCGACCCGTTCGCGGGCGGCGTACGGATCGAAATGGAGGAGCGAGCCGCCGACGATGTCGCCGACAGCGGCGCGGATCTCCTCGGCTTCGGCGTGCTCACGCCCGCGCACGGTGACGCGCCGGATGGCGAAGCCGGCATCGACCGCGGCGTCCTGGCTTGCAAGATCGATCCGGCGCGCGGCGTCGGCGAAATAGCCGCCCGAAAGCAGCATGAAGAGCCCGAGGAGGCCCGAGCCGACCAGCCCGAAGGCGACCGCAAGCCGGAGACGGCGCGCAAGAGCGGCGCGGAAGGCGGCGAGGAGCGACGGTTTCGCCGCGCCGGCGCGCCGCGCGCTCTTCTTCCGTGGGGGTCGTTTCGCAGCCGATTTCTTCGGCGTCACCTTGGGCAAGACGCGTCCTCGATCATCCACCAGCACAGATCGGAAAACGACATTCCGACGTATTCTGCTTGTTCTGGCGAAAGGGAGGTCGGCGTCAAGCCCGGCTGAGTGTTGATTTCGAGGAGGTAGAGACCTTCCGTCCCCGGTTTCGCATCGTCCCAACGAAAATCGGAGCGCGTGAGGCCGCGGCAGCCCATGAGGTCGTGGGCGGCTTTCGCCATGTCGAGGCAGGCGCGTTCAATCCCCGCCGGGATCTTCGCCGGCACCTCGTGGGACGATCCGCCGGCGGCGTATTTCGCCTCATAGTCATAGAAGTCGGTATGGGCGACGATCTCGGTGACGGCGAGAGGCCGGTCGCCGAGCACGGAAACGGTGAGCTCGCGCCCTGGCACGAACGTTTCGACGAGGACGGTCTCGCCGAGGTCCCAGTCCGTCGCGGCGAGGGCCGCAGGCGGGCGATTGTCGCCGCGCCGGACGATGAAGACGCCGACGGAGGAGCCCTGATCGTTGGGCTTTACGACGTAAGGCGGCTCCATGGCGTGGCCGGCGGCGGCCTCTGCGCGCGAGACGATCCGGCCGTCGGGGACTTTGAGGCCGTTCTGGCGGAAGACCGCCTTGGCGCGCTCTTTGTCCATCGCGAGGGACGAAGCGAGAACGCCCGAATGGGTGTACGGAAGGCCGAGCCATTCAAGAAGGCCCTGCACGCACCCGTCCTCCCCCCAGCGGCCGTGCAGGGCGTTGAAGACGATGTCGGGCTTCGCCTCGGCGAGCGCCGCCGCAAGATCGCGGCCCGCATCGATTTCGATCGCCTCCGCGCCCCGCTCGCGCAGGGCCTTCGCCGCGGCGGCGCCGGAGACGAGGGAGACCTCCCGCTCCGGCGAGAAGCCGCCTTTCAGCACCGCGATGCGGGGGCCGCTCATAAAGGCTCCCCGATGCGCTTCACTTCCCAGTGCATCTCGACGCCCTCCTCGCGCAGGATGTCCGCGCGCACCCCTTCGACGAGCGCCTCCAGGTCGGCGGCCGTGGCGCTTCCGCGGTTGATGAGAAAGTTCGCGTGCTGTTCGGAGAACTGGGCGTCGCCGATCCGCCGGCCGCGCCCGCCGACGGCGTCGACCATCGCCCACGCGCTGCGGCCGCCGGAGGCGTCCGGGTCCGGATTTTTGAAGGTGGAGCCAGACGTCTTCTCGCGGATCGGCTGACTCGCCTCGCGCTTCGCCATGATCTCCTCCATCCGCGCCGTGATCTCCGCGGCGTCGCCCGGGGCGCCCTCGAAGGTCGCCTCGGTGAAGATGATCCCGTCCGGAACGGCGGAGCGGCGGTAGTCGAAGCCCATTTCGACGTTGGTGAATTCGACCCGGCGGCCGGCGCGGTCGTAGCCTGCGCAGGAGACGAGGACGTCTTTCACCTCGCCGCCATAGGCGCCGGCGTTCATTCGGAGGGCGCCGCCGATGGTTCCGGGGACGCCGCGCAGGAATTCAAGCCCCGCGACGCTCGCCCGCGCCGCGCGTTTGGCGACGCTCGCATCGAGGGCCGCGGCGCCGGCGTGTACGATCGTTCCGTCAACGGAGATCTCCGCGAAAGGCGCGCCGAGGCGGACGACGACGCCGCGCACTCCGCCGTCGCGCACCAAGGTGTTGGACCCGACGCCGAGGACCGTCACCGGAATATCAGGCGGGGTTGCGGCGAGAAATTGGGAGAGATCCTCCGCGTCCGCCGGCATGAAGAGGACGTCCGCCGGCCCGCCGACGCGCAGCCAGGTGAGATCCGCGAGGACAGCGCCCTCGACATACTTTCCCCGGACGGAGGGAAGGTCCGCGAGTCCGACCAGCGGCGGGCGGGCCATCAGCCGAGGGCCTCCAGGGCCGCCGGCAGCGCGTTCGCGTGCTTCGTGATGTCCCCCGCGCCGAGGCAGATGACGTAGTCGCCGGGCTCCGCGATCGCGGCGATTTCCGTCGCGAGCGCGTCGAAGCCTGAAAGCGCTCGGGCGTCGTGGTGGCCGTGATCGGTGAGCCCGGCGACGAGATGGTCGCGATCAAAGCCCTCGATCGGCTGCTCGCCCGCCTCGAAGACGTCGGCGATAAAGACCGTGTCCGCATCGTTCATGCAGCCGCAGAAATCATCGAAGAGATCGCGCAGGCGGGTGTAGCGGTGGGGCTGGACGACGGCGATGGTCCTGCCCGTCCCGACGCTGCGGGCGGCGCGCAGGACCGCCGCGATCTCCACCGGGTGGTGGCCGTAATCGTCGATAATGGTCGCCCCGTTCCAGACGCCGGTCTTGGTGAAGCGGCGCTTGACGCCGGCGAACCCTGCCAGCCCTGCGCGGATCTGCTCGTCGCTCGCGCCCATTTCCGAGGCGATGATGGCGGCGGAGAGCGCGTTCTGAACGTTGTGGAGCCCCGGCATGGCGAGGCGGAGGTCCGTGAGGCGGCGCTCTGCTTCGCCGCGCTTTCTGAAGAGGATGTCGAAACGCGCCTCGCCCGCCTCGAAGCGGACGTTCTCGGCGCGGACGTCCGCCTGCGGATTGACGCCGTAGGTGATGAGCCGGCGGTCGGTGACGCGCCCGACGAGGGCCTGCACCTCCGGATGGTCGAGGCAGACGACGCCGAAACCGTAATAGGGCGTGTTTTCGACGAACTGGTCGAAGGCGTCCTTCAGCTTCTCGAAGCCGCCGTAATGATCGAGATGCTCGGGATCGATATTGGTGACGACGGCGACAGTCGTCGGCAGACGGATGAAAGTGCCGTCGCTCTCGTCGGCTTCGACGACCATCCAGTCGCCGCCGCCGAGGCGGGCGTTGGTGCCGTAGGCGTTGATGACGCCGCCGTTGATCACCGTCGGGTCGAGCCCCGCCGCGTCCATCAGCGCCGCGATCATCGAGGTCGTCGTCGTCTTGCCGTGGGTGCCGGCGACGCAGACGTTCCATTTCAGGCGCATGAGTTCCGCGAGCATGTCGGCGCGGCGCACCACCGGCACATGTCGCGCCCGCGCCGCGGCGACCTCGGGGTTCGTCGCCTTCACCGCGGTGGAGACGACGACCGCGTCGGCGCCCTCGATGTTCGCCGCGTCGTGGCCGATCATCACGTCGATCCCCTTCTCGCGCAGGCGGAGGACGTTGGCGCTTTCGGCGATGTCCGATCCGCGCACCTCGTATCCGAGATTGTGCATCACCTCGGCGATGCCGCTCATGCCGATGCCGCCGATCCCGACGAAGTGGACGGCGCTCAGATCAAACGGAAGGCGCGGCTTCCCGCGGGCGATCGCGGTGTCGATGGCGGCTTTGTTCATGGTGCGGACGTGTCCTCGCTTGGCGTGAGGCGCGCATGGGTCTCGACGAGATCGGCGAGCCGGTCGGCGGCGTTCGCCGGCATGCGCCCGCGCGCGGCGTCGGCCATCTGCGCGAGGCGCTCGGGCGAGGTCAAGGCGCTCTCAAGGCGGTTTTGCAGCGCCTCGACGGTGAAGTCGGGCTCCGCGATCGCCTCCGCGGCGCCCGGCGCCGTCAGCGCGCGGGCGTTGGCGGTCTGGTGGTCGTCCATGGCGACGCCGAGGGGGCAGAGGATCGACGGCCGGCCGATGAGCGCGATTTCCGTCACCGACGAGGCGCCCGCCCGGCCAACGACAAGATGCGCCGACGCGATGCGCTCGGCGATGTCTTTGAAGAAGGGCGCGATCTCAGCCTGAACGCCCGCCGCGGCGTAGGCGGCCCGCGCGTCGTCCGCCCGCTCCTCGCGCGCCTGGTGGACGACGCGGAGCCGTCCGCGGAGGTCCTGCGGCAGCCGCCCGATCGCCTCGGGGACGATGCGGGCGAAGAGGTCCGCGCCCTGGGAGCCGCCGAAGACGAAAAGCCGGACCTCCCCGCCTTCCTCCGGCGGCGCGAAGGGCGCGTCGGCGCGGGCGAGGATCGGCGGGCGAACGGGGTTCCCCACATGCGCCTGCCGGGCGCCGGCGGGAAGCTTTGCAACGCTCTCAAAGGCCGTCGCGACGAAGACGGCGGAGCCGGCGGCGAGGCGGTTCACCCGGCCGAGGACGGCGTTCTGTTCGTGCACGCCGTGCGGAATATTGAGGATCCGCGCCGCGATCAGCGCCGGCGCCGCCGGATAGCCGCCGAAGCCGATGACGAAGCCGGGCCTCGTTTTCCGCAGGAGGCCCAATGCGTTGATCAGCCCGGCGCCGAGGGAGACCGCCGCCGCCGCCCGGGCGATTATCCCGCCCACGGAGGGCGTCTTCGCATCGAGGCGATGGGCGAACTCGGCGGGAAACTCCTCCGCATAGCGCGCCCCGCGGGCGTCGGTGACGAGGCCGATCCGCCAGCCGCGCGTGATCAGCGCCCGAGCGAGGCTTTCAGCGGGGAACATGTGCCCGCCGGTGCCGCCGGCCGCGAGAATGCAGAGCGGCCTGGTCGCGGCCTCAGCCCTCATACCAGTTCCTCGGCGCGGCGACGGGCGGGGCCGTGATCGCGGCCGAGGGCGAGGATGAGGCCGAGGGTGAAGGCCGTCGCGATGAGCGACGATCCGCCATAGGAGAGAAAGGGGAGCGTCATGCCCTTCGCCGGCAAAACCCTGAGCGCGACGCCGATATTGATGAAGGCCTGAGCGCCGATGAGGGTCGCGAGCCCTGCGACCGCCGATTGCTGGAAGACGCTCCCCCGCCTCGCCGCAGCGCTGAAGGCGCGCAGCGCGATGAACGCGTAGAGCACGACGAGGCCGGCGCAGGCGACGAGGCCGTATTCCTCCGCCAGCACCGCGAAAATGAAATCCGTATGCGCATCGGGGAGGCCCTGCTTCGCGACCCCCTCCCCCGGCCCCGCGCCGAACAGCCCGCCGCGCATGATCGTTTCGATGGACCGGTCGACCTGGAAGGTGTCGGCGGTTTCAGGGTTCATGAACGCGTCGATCCGGTGAGCCACATGGGGCACGGCGAGGTAAGCGCCGGCGAGCGCTGAAACGGCGAAGGTCGAGAGCGCGGCGATCCACGCCCAGTTAAGGCCGGCGACGAAGAAAGTCGCGCCCCAGGCCGCGGTCGTTAAGAGAAACTGTCCGTAGTCCGGTTGTTTGATGAGCAGCCCGGCGGAGACGAGATAGGCGGCGATCGCCAGCACCCGCCCCGGCGCTTCCGGATCGCGAAGCCGCTCCGACAGGACCCACGCGCAGGCGACGACGAGGCCGGGTTTTAAGAACTCCGACGGCTGCAGCATGAACGGACCGAGATCGATCCACCGGTGAGCGCCCTTGATCTCGGGGCCGACCATCAGAGCAAGGACGATGAGGGCCAGGCTGCCGAGAAACGCCGCAAGCGCCGCGCGACGCACCCATGAAGCAGGCGCGAGCGCCGTCGCCGTCAGGACGACCGCGGCCGGCGCGAGAAAGACCGCATGCCGGACGATGAAATGGGAGGCGTCGGCGACGGAGGAAATCCGCGCCGCCGCCGCCGGCCCCGCTGTCGCGACGAGAATGAGGCCGAGGCCCATGAGAGCGAGGCTCGCGAACGCGACCGGCCGATCGACCGTCCACCACCAGCGGGCGAGATACCCTGTATCGGCGCGGGAGACCGCGATCACGCGGCCTCTCCGTTCGAGCCGTCGGCTTTTCGCGCCTGCAGGCGGGCGAGGGCCCGGAAGGCGTCGCCGCGGGCTTCAAAATTCGTAAACTGATCGAAGGATGCGCAGGCGGGCGCGAGGAGAATGACGGGCTCTTTCGCGTCGGAGGCTTCGGCCGCCTCGGCGGCGGCCCGCACGGCCTTGACGAGGGTTCCGCTCACTTCGGAGGGAATGTCCGGGAACGCCCCTTTCATCGTCTCCGCCGCCTCGCCGATGAAGAACGCCTGGCGGACGGATTTGACGGACCCGGCGAGGACGGAGAAATCGTCGGATTTCGATCGGCCGCCGGCGATCCAGAAGACGTCCGGGTAAGCGCTGAGCGACTTCGCCGCGGCTTCCGGGTTCGTCGCCTTGGAGTCGTTGATGAACGTCAGCCGACCCGCTTTCGCTACGGTCTCGGCGCGGTGCGGCAGCCCGGAGAAGCTGTCGAGCGCCCGCTGGGCTTTCGTCGGCTCGACGCCGAGGACGCGGAGGACGGCGAGCGCCGCAGCGGCGTTCTGCCAGTTGTGGGCGCCCTGAAGAGCCTTGGCGTTTTTCAGGCTCGCCAGCGTCTCCGTGCGCCCGCCGTCGCGGGAATAGACGACCGCGTCCATGGCGAAGACGCCGAAGCCGACGGCCGCGCCGACGGTCACGGGCGTGACGACCCGCCTGGCTTTCGATGAGAGCTCCGTACAGATCGTCTGGCTCGGCGCGTCGTCGACGCCGATGACGGCGTGGTCGTTCGCCGTCTGATTGAGGAAGATCCGGCATTTCGCGGCGACGTAATTCGCCATGTCGCCATGACGGTCGAGATGGTCGGGCGTGATGTTCAGGAGAACCGCGACATCCGCTTTGAAGCTCGATGTGAGGTCGAGCTGGAAGGAGGAAAGCTCGGCGACGTAGATATCGGCCTGCGACCATCCGGGGGCGGAGAGGATCGGCGTTCCGATGTTTCCGACGGCGACGGCGCGCGTCCCGAGCGCGTTCAGGAGGTGCGCGACCAGCACCGTCGTCGTCGACTTGCCGTTCGAGCCGGTGATGGCGACGATCTTCGGCGCGCCGGGCGGCGCTTTTTTATAGGCCCGTGCGAAGAGCTCCACATCGCCGATCACCTCGACCTCCGCCTCGCGGGCGGTGAGAACCACCGGGTGCGGACGGGGATGGGTGAGCGGCACCCCGGGGGCGAGGACGAGGGAGGCGATCCTCGTCCAGTCCCAGTTGTCGTAGCGCTCGACTTTCGCGCCGAGCTTTTCGGCCGCTTTGCGGGCGGCGTCCTTGTCGTCCCAGGCGAGGACGTTCGCGCCGCCGGCGACGAGCGCTTCGATCGCGGATAGCCCGCTCGCGCCGAGCCCGAAGACGGCGAGCGTCTCGCCGCGCAGTCCTGAAAGGTCGATCATGTCCGCTCCCCTCCTTCGCTCCGTCTTCAGCGCAGTTTCAAGGTGAGAAGGCCCGCGAGTGCGAGCACGAAAGCGATGATCCAGAACCGGATGACGATGGTCGGTTCTTTCCAGCCGAGCTTTTCAAAATGGTGGTGGATCGGCGCCATGAGAAAGACGCGCTTGCCGGTCAGCTTGAAAGACGCGACCTGGATCATCACCGAGAGCGCCTCGACGACGAAAAGCCCGCCGACGATGGCGAGAACCAGCTCCTGCTTGACGGCGACGGCGATGGCGCCGATCGCCCCGCCGAGGGCGAGGGAGCCCGTATCGCCCATGAAGATCGCCGCCGGCGGCGCGTTGAACCAGAGAAACCCGAGCCCCGCTCCGACCAGCGCCGCGCAGAGGACGATGAGCTCCCCGGCGCCCGGCACCGCCGGGATGGCGAGATATTGCGAAAACTCCGCATGCCCCGCGAGGTAGGCGAAGACGCCGAAGGTCGCCGCAGCGATCATGACGGGAACGATGGCGAGGCCGTCGAGGCCGTCGGTGAGGTTCACCGAGTTCGACGCGCCGACGATGACGATCATGGCGAAGGGCACGAAGGCGTAGCCGAGGGGGATGTAGACGTCCTTCAGGAACGGCAGCGCGACGGAGGTCGCGATGGAGATGTCCGCCGCCTCGGTTGTTCCGAAGACCCGCACGCACGCCCAGCCGGCGCCGAGGGCGACGGCGAACTGGACGAACAGCTTGCCACGGCCGACGAGACCGCGCGGGTTCTGTTTGGTCACCTTCAGATAATCGTCGACGAAGCCGAGGAGGCCGTAGGCGAGCGTCACGCCGAGGACGATCCATACATAGGGGTTGTCCAGCCGCGCCCACAGGAGCGTGCCGAGGGCGAGGCCGAAGAGAATGAGCACCCCGCCCATGGTCGGCGTGCCGGCCTTGGCGACGATATGGCCTTCAGGCCCGTCCTCGCGGATCGGCTGGCCCTTGCCCTGTTTTTCGCGCATCCAGGCGATGAGGCTCGGCCCGATGAGGAAGGCGAAGACGAGCGCCGTCACCACCGCCCCCGCCGACCGGAAGGAGAGATACCGGAAGACGTTGAACAGGGAGAAACTGTCCGCAAGCGGAACGAAAAGGTGATACAGCATGGGCTTCAGTCGTCTGGCGCGGCGGGGGGACCCTCGGCCGGTTCGGCGATTTCGCGCAATCGCGCGATCAGGGCGCCGACCCGGGAGGCGTTGGATCCTTTGGCCATTAACACGTCGCCGTCCTTAATTTCGGCTAAAATCCGGTCCGCGAGATCGAGGGCCGCGTCGGCGGCGCCGGCGCGCATCGCCTCGGGGACGGCGTCCTGGAGCGCGCCTGCGAGGTCTCCGGCGACGTAGAGGCGCCCGACGCCTGCGTTTTCAAGGTCCGGCGCGAGACCGGCGTGCAGCGCCGGCGCGTCCGGGCCGAGCTCCAGCATGTCGCCGAAGACGACGATCCGCCGGCCGCCGGGGCCGGGTTCGGTTTCGGCGAGCCCCGCGAGCGCCGCCCGCATGGAGGCGGGGTTCGCGTTATAGCTTTCGTCGATGAGGGTGATCGTTTTGCCGGCGAGGCGCAGCCGCTCGCGCCGCCCCCGGCCGGCCGCCGCGCCGGCGCTTTCGAACGCGCCGAGGAGCCTCGTGCGGTCCGCGCCCACGGCCTCGGCCGCCGCAAGAGCCGCGAGGGCGTTCAGCGCCTGATGGCGGCCGGTCGCGGCGAGGCGGAAGGTGACGAAGCCCTCCGGAACGGCGGCCTCGATCTCGGCCCCCTCCTCTCCCGGCCGGTAGCCGGTGAGGCGATAGTCCGCCTGCTCGCTTTCGCCGAAGGTGATGATGCGCGCGCCCGCCTCCAGCGCCCGGCGGGTGAGGAGCGGCGCGTAGGCGTTGTCGAGGGGGATGATCGCCGCGCCGCCCTCCGGCAGCCCGCGGAAGATCTCGGCTTTCGCTTCGGCGATGCCTTCGACGCTGTCGAAAAATTCAAGGTGCGCCTCGCCGACGGTCGTCACGATCGCGGCGTGGGGGCGGACGAGCTCCGTCAGGGGCGTGATCTCGCCCGCATGGTTCATGCCGATCTCGTAGACGGAATAATCCGCCCGCAGGGGCAGCGCCGCGAGGGTGAGCGGCACGCCGAGATAGTTGTTGAAGCTCTTGTCCGCCGCATGGGCCCGCCCGCAGGCGGCGAGGACGGTGCGGAGGATCTCCTTGGTCGACGTCTTGCCGGCGGAGCCGGTGACGCCGATCCGCTTGCCGAAATTGCGATCCCGGGCGACGGCGGCGAGGTCCCGCAGCGCGGCCATCGTGTCCGGCACGAGGAGGAGCGGCGCGCCGTCGGGCGCCTGGTCGAGGGTGCGGCTGACGACGGCGGCGCTCGCCCCGGCTTTGAACGCGGCCGGCACGAAATCATGGCCGTCGCGGGCGTCCTTCAGGGCGAGGAAGATCTCGCCGGGTTTCAGGGTGCGGGTGTCGATGGAAAGGCCCCGGGCGGACCATTCCTCCATCGACCAGTCGTCCGGGTCGCCGCCGCGGGCGCAGAGCGCCCCGCCCGTCGCCGCCGCCGCCTCATAGGCCGTCCACACCGCGTTCATCTCAGGCGCTCCTTTCCGCGCACGCCGCCCGCGCTTCGCCCGCATCATCGAAGGGGAGGACGACGCCCGCGACCGTCTGGCCCGTCTCATGGCCCTTGCCGAGGACGGCGAAGACGTCGCCCGGCCGCAGCAGGGCGACGCCCGCCCGGATCGCTTCGGCCCGGTCGCCGATCTCCGTCGCGTCCGGCGCGCCGGACTTGACCTGGGCGCGGATGGCTGCGGGGTCTTCCGAGCGCGGATTGTCGTCCGTCACGATGACGATGTCCGCGTTCTCGGCCGCGGCCCGCCCCATGAGCGGGCGCTTCTCCCGGTCGCGATCGCCGCCGGCGCCGACGAGGGCGATGAGGCGGCCTTCGGCATGGGGCCGGAGCGCTGCGAGGGCCGTCGCGACGGCGTCGGGCGTATGGGCGTAATCGACATAGACCGCGCCGCCGCCGGCGCTTCCGGCGAACTCCATCCGCCCCCGGACGCCCTTGAGGCCCGCGAGCGTTCCGGCGACCGCCTCCGCCCCCTCCCCCGATGCGAGGGCGATCCCCGCAGCGACGGCGGCGTTCGAGGCCTGGAACCCGCCGACGAGGGCGAGCGGGACGTCGAAGGGACGCCCGTCGATTTCAAACGTGCAGGCGAGGCCCTCCGGCTGCGGATCGGCTTTCGCGATGCGCACCGCGTCGCCCCGGCGGCCGGTCCTGAGAACTTTCGCGCCGCGGGCGCTTTCCGCGACGGCGAGGGCGTTCGGCCCGTCGACGTCGACGACGGCGGCCCCGTCGTCGGCGAGAACCTCCGTAAACAGACGCAGCTTGGCGCGGAAATAGTCGTCGAAGTCCTTATGGTAGTCGAGGTGGTCGCGGGTGATGTTGGTGAAGGCCGCGATCGCGACGCGCGCGCCGTCGACGCGGCGCTGGGCGAGGCCGTGGCTCGACGCTTCGAGGGCGAGGTGCGTGACGCCATGGGCGTCGAGCGCGTCGAGAACGTCGTGCACCTCGATCGGATCGGGCGTCGTGTGCCGGAGCGCCCGCTCGAAGCCCGCCCCGCTGACGCCGAGGGTGCCCATGCTCGCGGCTTTGCGTCCGCAGGCGGACCAGATCTGCGCTGCGAAGCTTGCAACGGACGTCTTGCCGTTGGTGCCGGTGATTGCGGCGAGGGTCTCCGGCTGCCGCCCGCCATGGAACCGGGCCGCGGCCCGAGCGAGGGCGAGCCGCGGATCGTCCGCCGCGACCAGCGGAACGCGCGCTGTCGCGCCGGGGCCGGCGAGGACCGCCGCCGCCCCCTTCTCCTCCGCCATGGGAATGAACTTCGCGCCGTCGATGACCGTTCCCGGCATGGCGGCGAAGAGGAAGCCCGGCTCGACGGCGCGGCTGTCGGCGGTGATCCCGCGGATCTCCGGGTCCGGATCGAAAGGCCGCTCAAAGAGGTCCGAGAGCTTCATCGCGACGCCTCCGCCGAGACGAAGCCTGCATAACCGTCAACGAGGCCGAGGCCCATATAGCCGGCGGCGATCTCAAACTCGTCCGCCTCCGCCACGCCGAGAACCGGCGCAATGCGCGCGACGATCCGCGAGAAAGCCGGCGCCGCCGTCCAGCCCGCCGTCGCGAAGCCGTGGGTGTGCGCCTGGGGTTTCGGCTCATCGAGGGAGACGAGTATAACGTACTGCGGATCATAACCGGGGAAGGCGCCGACGAAGGACGACAACCGCTTCCCGCGATCATAGCCGCCGGACGCGGGCTTGTCCGCGGTCGACGTCTTACCGATCACATGGAAGCCTTCAGCCCGCGCGTTCTTCCCCGTTCCGTACCCGGTGACGGCGCGCAGGATGCGCCGGGCGGCGACGCTCGTCCGGGGTGAAATGATCTGTTCGCAATCAGTTTCGCCTTTACGTTTTTTGAGGGTTGGCGCGACGCGGCAGCCCCCGTTCAGAAGCTCCGCATAGGCCTTGACGAGATGGAGCGGCGTCACGGCGATCCCGTGGCCATAGGAGACGGTCGCAAGTTCGGACGGCCCCCATTTGCGCGGCGCCTGCGGACGGGCGGTCTCCGCCGCCTCGATCTCGATCTCCTCGAACATGCCGAACCGCGCGAGGAACCCGCGCACGCCCTCCGGGCCCAGCGACAGGGCGAGCTGCGCCGAGCCGATATTGGAGGAATGGGCTACGACCTCCTCCACGCTCAGGAACCGCTCCTCCGGGTGCAGATCGCGCACCGGCCAGCCGCCGACGACAATCGGTTTTCGCGCATCGATCAGGGTCTCCTCGCCCGCGACGCCCGCCTCGATGGCGGCCGCCGCCGTCAGCGTCTTGAAAGCGGAGCCGAGCTCGTAAGTGCCTGAAAAGGCGCGATTGAGGCGGTCCGGGTCCTCCGGATCGCCGCTGAGATTGGGGTCGAAATCAGGCGCGCTCGCGACGGCGACCAGCTCGCCCGTCGCGGCGTCCATGACGATCGCCCAGCCGGCTTTCGCCTCAAACTCCGTGATCGCCGCATCAAGCTCGGCCTCGACCACGCGCTGAACGCGAAGATCGAGACTCGCGGCGAACACCTCGGTCTCAGCGTCGTTGAGATGGCGCTCCAGACCCATGACGCCGCGCCCGGAAGCGTCCACATAACCAAGGACGTGGGCGGCGAGCGCCCGGTTCGGATAGACCCGCCGGTCGCGGTCCGCGAAGGAGACGCCCGGCAGGCCGAGGCGGTGCACCGCGTCCGCCTGTTCCGGGGAGAGATCGCCGCGCAGTTCGAGATAGCGGCCGGCCGCGATCCGCGGCTCCAGCCAGTTGCGATCGATATGGTCGAGGACGGCGGTCAGCGCTTCGGCCGTGCGCGCCGCGTCGCCGACGAGCTTGCCGTCGATGACCACCCGCTCGATCGGCAGGTTCATGGCGAGGTCGCGGCCCTTGCGGTCGACGATCCGGGGGCGGAGCGCCGCCGCGGGCGCCGCGGCTTCGTAGCCCGCATCCCCCTGCGCCTCGACTTCCGCGAAGCGGGCCGCCGCAAGTCCGGGGTCCGCGCCGACCGCGAGGGCGCCGAGCCGCGCGAGAAGGCCGAGATAGGCGACGCTCATCACCGCCATGCAGAGCCCGATGCGCCGGGCGCCGCCGGAGAGCGCGTCGCCCCGCGGCGAGGCGGCGCGCACCCGGTCGGACGGGACCTCCGCGGCGGAGACGCCGCAGCCCGTCTCCGCCGTGATGCGGACGACCGCCCCTCTCTCCGTCACTGGGCGCCTCCGGCGCCGCTGGCGTCTGCGCCGGCCTGCGCCTGACGGATGACCCGGTCCGGGTAATAAAGGTTCGGATCGCCGCTCGGATCGGCCAGCGGATCGAACCGCGCGACGAACTCCGCCGCCGTCAGAAGCTGGGCGCGCGAGAGGGGCTGAAGGTCCGTGCCCTTCATGGCGATCTCCTCCAGTCGGTCGGGGCGTTCAAGATAAGCGCGGCTTGCTTCCAGCGCGCGCACCTCGCGCCGAGCTTCGGCGATGGAGGCTTCGGCCTCGCGGATCAGATCCTCCGTCGTCTTCACCGACTGCTCGGCCTGGTATCGGCCGGCGACGGAGGCGGCGAGAAAGGCGATGCTCAGAACAAGGGCGAGTTTGCTCACGGCGTTAGCTCCTCTGATAGCGGACGAGATCGGCGGGGGATCGGGGCAGCCCTAGGGCGGCGGCGTCGAGGGCGCGCGCCGGGGCGTCGAGCCGGCGGCCGGCGCGCAACTTGGCGGAGCGGGCGCGCGGGTTCGCAGCGCATTCATCCGCGCCCGGCTCGACGGCCTTGCGGCTGGATTGCTCGAACGTCGGCTCCGGGCGCTCGACTTCCGGCGCGTGGCGGGAGCCGCCGGCGACGCGGCCTGCGCGATCATCGAAGAAGCGCTTCACGATGCGGTCCTCCAGCGAATGAAAGGTGACGACGACGAGCCGCCCGCCCGCCTTCAGAAGCCGTTCCGCCGCGGTGAGCGCGCGCACGAGCTGTCCGAGTTCGTCGTTGACGAAAATGCGGAGCGCCTGAAAGACACGCGTCGCCGGATGGGTCTTCTGGTCCCGCCCCCCGAGGACGCCGGCGACGACGTCCGCGAGGCGGCCGGTGGTCTTGATCGGGGCGGCCTCCCGTTCACGGACGATCGCGCGGGCGACGGCGCGGGAGCGGCGCTCTTCTCCGTAGACGTAGAAGATGTCGGCGAGAGATTTCTCATCGGCTTCGGCGACGACGTCCGCCGCGCTCGGGCCCGCCGCGCCCATGCGCATGTCGAGGGGGCCGTCGCGCATGAAGGAAAAGCCGCGCTCGGCCCGGTCGATCTGCATGGAGGAGACGCCGAGATCGAAGACGATCCCGTCAACGTCCGAAACGCCGCGGGCGGAGAGTTCCTCTTCCATCGCGTCGAACGGCGCCTCGATCAGCGCTAACCGGTCGCCGTACTGCGCGCGCATCGGGTCTGCGGCGGCGTGGGCCGTCGGATCGCGATCGAAACCGAAAAGGCGGACCGGCGCAGCGTCCAGGATCGCGCGGGCGTAGCCGCCGGCGCCGAAGGTCGCATCGACGATCCTGTCCTCCGCCTGCGGCGCGAGAGCGGCGAGCACCTCGTCGAGGAGGACGGGGATATGGGGGGCCGCGGCGCTCATTCGGCGGCCTTTGCGGGAGACGGCGCGGCGGGGCGCGCGCCGAGGCGAGCGCGGGCCTCGAAGGCGCGGGCGCGGGCGTCGGCGACCTTCGCCTCGTAGGTTTCCGGCTTCCAGATCTGGAAGCGGTCGCCCCGGCCGACGAAGGTCGCGGAGCCGTCAAGCTCCGCATGGGTCAGAAACTCCTCCGGGAGCTGAATGCGGCCCGTCGCGTCGACGGAGAGCTTGCGGGTCTCGCCCATGACCACGAGCTCGAACGCCTCGCGGTCGTCGTCGAACATCTCCATCTCGGAGATCATGGCGTTGAGGCCGTCGATCAGCTCCTCGCCGCCGCATTCGAGCGTCGCGCCGGTGAATGCGGGGAAGCAGTAGACGCCGTCGAACTCCCGGCCGGCGAGGGTCTTGCGGAACTCCGCCGGGACCGAGACGCGGCCCTTGGCGTCGATCTTGTGAGTCGAGGATCCGACGAACTTCGTCCGCCGTCCCGCGCCGCCCGCGATCTCCCGCGTCTCCGACACCGCCTCGTCCTTCACAACCGCTCGAGCGCCTGCTCGCGCCCCTTCACAGACGTGGGATATCATGGGCCAGCGTGGCTTTCAACTTATGGGCATGGTCCCGAATGCGAAACGACCCGCAGCCCGTTTGTTCTTTTTATGTTCCAGGCTTGGCTGACGCGGTTCCCGACAGGCTGTGGTTGAAATTGTGTGGAGAACCGTCCCCGCGCCAGTCGGGGCGCGCAATCAATGCGCCTGTGGGTTTCGTCGGGGGATGTGGAGAAGACGGGAGCCGCGGAACGTCGCAGCGCGGGCGAGCGCACGTCGGGCGATGGGCGGGGATGGGATGAAGGCGCCAGGCGGCCTGTAAGCCGGGTTCTGTCCGGGGCCCTAAGGCCCGTGGACGGCCATTCATCTGGGACGCCGCTTGCGCGGACGCCTCTAGCAACCAACCCGGGCGACAGGGGCCGGAAACGGCCCCCTTCCCGGCCGGAGCCGGAAAGACGTCGCCCCTATTCGGTCTTGCTCCCGGCGGGGCTTGCCTCGCCCGCCCCATTGCTGGAGCGGCGGTGCGCTCTTACCGCACCCTTTCAGCCTCACCTTCGCGCGCGAAGGCGGTTTTCTCTCTGTTGCGCTTTCCCTCGACGGCCGGTCGAGACCGTCCGCCGGCCGGGCGTTACCCGGCGCCGTGTTTCCGTGGAGCCCGGACTTTCCTCGAACGGACGGGGCGCGGCCACAGTCGCCGCCCGTCCGCCCGCGGCCGTCCAGCCGCCTGGCTCCTGAAAGATCAGCGCGGCCGAGCGGCCCGTCAAGGCGCTAGCGCCGCCCCTCGCCCCAGCCGCGCAGGACGACGGAGAGCTCGATGTCGTCCTCGCCCACGTCGAATCTGGCGTCCTCGA
This sequence comes from Pseudomonadota bacterium, assembly GCA_038522735.1. GTDB lineage: Bacteria > Pseudomonadota > Alphaproteobacteria > Caulobacterales > Parvularculaceae > JBCBJX01. The sequence goes on along the minus strand of JBCBJX010000006.1, from coordinate 32,113 downwards.
AGCGGTCCGGACCGCGGCGGAGCGGCGGGTTGTTGGAGACGCCGTAGACCTCTTTCGGGGCGCCGTACCAGCGCAAGTCGAGCTTTCCGTTCGTGTTCTCGTCATGGACGGCGATCACGGCGTAGACGCCAGGCGCGACGTCCGCGAACGCAACAGCGAGCGGGTCGGCGTCAGCGCGGATTGTCTTTGTTTCGCAGTCCTTCGTCATCCACGTCTCCTCCGTGCAGAGGGAGACCTCGACGGCGCCCTCCGTGCTCGGAAGGCCTGAGAGGGCGACGGAAACGTCCGCGCCGTAAGCGGCGACAGGCGCAAGGGCGGCGATTGCGGCGAGGGTGCGGATCATCAGGGGTCTCCTCAAGGCGGGGTCAGCGCCGCGCCAGGCGGGCGGCGACGTCGCGCAGGGCGGTTCTGGTGCGCGCCTCGAGCCCAGCGCCGAGGGCGTCGGGCCGGAAGCGGCGCTGGAAGGCGGCGAGCGCCGCCTCGCGGGTCTCGTCGTCGACAAGATAGCCGATGGACCCGAGGGCGGCGAGCGCGCCTTCCTCCTCGACCGGCTCCGGCGCGCCGCCATGGGTCGGGAGGGCGAGGCGCTCTTTCGCGAGGCGGTCCCACGGGAACAGTTCGCCGGGATCGGTCTTGCGGGCGGGGGCGACGTCTGAATGGCCGATCACCCGCTCCGGGGTGAGGCGCGGATGGCGGGCGAAGAGGTCTTTCAGGAGGCCGACGAGCCGGTCGATCTGGCGCTCCGGGAACGGACGGTAGCCGAATTCATGGCCGGGGTTGACCAGCTCGATCCCGATGGAGACGGCGTTCATGTCGCGCTCGCCCCGCCAGTAGGAGACGCCGGCGTGCCAGGCGCGCTTCCCGTCCGGGACGAGGCGGAAGAGCCGGCCGTCCTCCTCGATCATATAGTGCGCGCTCACCTTCGCCGCCGGGTCGCGCAGGCGCTCAAGGGCGTCCGCGCCCGTCTTCATGCCGGTGTAGTGGAGAACGACGTACTCGACGGGCCGCCCCTGGCGGTCGTCGAAATTGGGCGACGGGGCGTCGATGGTCTCGCTCATGGGCTCGTCTCGGTCCGGAGGCTCGGATGGGGTTCGGGGCCCGCGGCGACGGTCGCGGCGGATTTCGGCTCGGAGCGCAGAAGAATGATCCCGACGCCGAGGATGGTCATGAGGCCGCCCGCGATCATCGCCGCCGTCAGCGGCTCGCCGAGGATGAGGACGCCGAGGAGGACGGCGAAGACGGTGGTGAGGAGGAGGCTCGGCGAGATCATGGAGACCGGCCGGCGCTGCAGGAGCCAGTAATAGGACGTATGCCCGAAGATCGAGGCGAGAAAGATCGAATAGGCGATGGCGAGGGAGAATGCGACCGGCCGCGCGGCGAAGCTTCCCCACTGCCCGCTTTCAAAGAGGAGCGTCCCCGTCCAGTTGACGCCGGCGCCGACGACGGAGAACGCCGCAAGCAGCTCGATCGGCCGGAATCTCTTGATGCTCTTTACAAGGACCGAACCCGTCGCCTCGCTCAGGGCTGCGAGCGCTATGAGGCCGACCCCGAAACCGACCCCCGCCTCCGACGGATTGAGGGCGATGAGCGCGACGCCGGCGAAGGCGAGCGCGACGCCGGCCATCCGCCGCCAGCCCACCTGCTCTTTCAGGAAAACGACCGAGAGGATTGTCGCGAAGGGCGGCGCGAGCTCCATGGCGATGGAGCCCGCCGACGCCGTCGCGTACTGAAAGCCCGTGAACATGAAGGCGTAGTTGAGCCCGGCGAGAAAGAGCCCCGCCGCCGCGACGCGGAGCATCTCCCCCGGCCGCCAGCGCAGGAAGGGCGAGAGGATCAGCACCATGAGCGTCAGGCGCGTCGCGACGTAAAAGAGCGGCGGGATGTCCGCGACCGTCACCCGGATGACCAGCATGTGCCCGCCCCAGACGAAGCAGACGACGACCAGGAGGATGATTTCGCGAAGGGGCACGCGACAGCTCGCTCACAACGGGCCGCGCGGATGGGCGGATGACGGCTCCGGCGGCGTCGCGGGGCTTACGCGCGGGCGGGGACGGAAGTCCAGCCGCGCCGGCGTTCGCGGACGGGGCGGCGCGCGCCGATCATGGCCGCGGCCCCGACGCCGATGGCGACGGCGGCCGTCGCGACGAGGGCGACGACACCCAGAACCGCGAGCGCGACCACGTGCAGGACGAAGTCCCAGACCGCGACGAGCGCCGACGGGAGCCGGCGGGTCGTCGCGTCGGACGCAGCGTTTTCGCGAGATTCTGTCATCAAACGGCCCCTACGCGCATCGTTACAGATTGATGAAGCATATTTGGCGCCGTTGCAGCGCATGGCAACCCGCGCGGCGAGAACCCGCGTCTATGCGGCGCGGCGGTCGCTCATGATTTTTTCGTAAGCCGCATTCACCGCGGCCATGCGGCCCTCGGCGATCTTCAGGGCCTCGAGGGGGACGCCGCGGGCGGCGAGCGCGTCCGGGTGGTGGCGTTTGGCGAGGTCCCGGCGCGCCGCCGAGATCTCCTCATCGCTCGCATCGGGCTCGACGCCGAGGATCGCGAAGGCGTCCTCGGGATCGACCCCGAAATGCGCCGCCTTGATGCGCCGCCAGCAGCCCTCCTTGATGCCGAAGATGTCGCTCGCCTGCTTCAGGAGCCGCAGTTCTTCGGGGTGCGCGACGCCGTCGGCGCCCGCGACATGGAAAAGGCAGTCGAGAACATCCTCCAGCACCGTCGGCTCCTCGGCGTAGATGCGCGCGACCCGGCGGGCGTAATGGTCGAAGCCCGCGACATCCTCCTGGGCGAGGCCGTAAAGGGCGCGGACCTTGTCCATCTCCTCCGCCGGCGCCCCGAAGAAATCGCCGAAGGCCGCCACCTCGTCGTCGGTGACGATGCCGTCGGCTTTGGCCATTTTGGCCGACAGGGCGATGAGCGCGACGGAGAAGAGCGCCGCGTCCCGCTCAGCCCGGCGTTCGGCGAAGGCGTCGAAGAGGGCCGCGAAGGGACGCTTCGCCTCCCGCGCCGCCTCCTTCGCGAGGCGGCCGATTTCGGACCAGATGCTCACGGCGTTCTCCCGACCGGCGCCGCACCCCACGGCGGATCGTCTCTCGCAAGCAAAATAACGCACTGCGGCATAAAAAAAAATCCGCCGTGGAAAGCTCGCGAATCCCCTTTCAGATCAAAAGGGAGACCATCACCGGTTGCAAAGCGCACTGGGTTCGTCGGCGCAAGGCGCTGGCCGACGCCCGCTCCGCCCGTCATAATAAATTCGTCACATTCGGGGGACGGGTATGACGGACGTTCGCTATGTCGTGCAGGGCGTTGCGTGCGGGGCTGCGATCATGCTGGTCGTGGTGTTCCTGACCAATCAGTTCGGCTTCTGATCGCGAGATCAGGTCGGCCGGACATCATCCGTAATTCAGGATCGGCGCGAGCCATCGCTCCGCCGTTTCGACGCTCCATCCCTTCCGGCGGGCGTAGTCCTCCACCTGATCGCGCTCGATGCGGCCGACGCCGAAATATTCGGCTTGCGGATGGCTGAAATAGAGCCCGGAGACCGACGCCCCCGGCTGCATGGCGAAGCTTTCAGTGAGCGTGATCCCCGCCTGCTCCGGCGCATCAAGAAGGCGGAAGAGCAAGTCTTTCTCCGTGTGGTCGGGCTGCATGGGATAGCCGGGCGCTGGGCGGATCCCGCGATACTTCTCGGCGATGAGATCCTCCGCTGACAGATTTTCATCCGGGGCGTAGGCCCAGAACTCCTTGCGCACCCGCTCGTGCATGCGTTCTGCGAAGGCCTCCGCCAACCGGTCGGCGAGCGCCTTCACCATGATGGAGGAATAATTGTCGTTCGCATCGTCATAGCGGTCGGCGGCGGCGTCCTCCCCGACGCCCGTCGTGACGGCGAAGCCGCCGACATAATCGGGCGTTCCTTCCGGCGCGACGACATCGGACTGGCACCAGTTCGGCTTGCCCTTCGGCTTCACCATCTGCTGGCGGAGGCCGTGGAGGACGCCGAGCGTCTCGGAGCGCGTTTCGTCCGTGTAGAGCCGCACATCGTCGCCGTCCCGGTTCGCCGGCCAGAAGCCGACGACCGCGTTCGCCCGGACCCATTTCTCCGACACCATGCGCTCCAGCATTTCCTGCGCGTCGTCGAAGAGCGGGCGCGCCGCCTCCCCGACGACGTCGTCGTCTAGGATCGCGGGGTACCGTCCGTGCAGATCCCAGGAGGCGAAGAAGGGCGTCCAGTCGATATACGGGACGAGTTCTGCGAGATCATAGTCCTCAAAGCTCTTCGCCCCGAGGAAGGCCGGCTTCGGCCGCGGCGTCGAGAAGTCGAGAACGGCGGCGTTCGCCCTTGCATCGTCCACCGACTGGCGCGGCTTTTTGGACGATCCGCGTTCGTGCTGGTCGCGGACCTTGTCGTACTCGTCGTTGACGCCCTGAAGATATCCGGGCTTCTGCTCTTCGGAGATGAGCGCGCCGACAACCCCGACCGCCCGGCTCGCATCGGTGACGTAGACGACGCCGCACTCGTATTTGGGCGCAATCTTCACCGCCGTGTGGGCGCGCGAGGTGGTGGCCCCGCCGATGAGGAGCGGCTGGGTCATCCCCTGGCGCTGCATTTCCGCGGCGACGTGCTGCATCTCCTCAAGGCTCGGGGTGATGAGGCCGGAAAGCCCGATCACGTCGACATCATGCTTTTTCGCCTCGGCGAGGATCGTCTCGGTCGGCACCATGACGCCGAGATCGATCACTTCATAATTATTGCACTGAAGAACGACGCCGACGATGTTCTTGCCGATGTCGTGGACGTCGCCTTTCACCGTCGCCATCAGCACTTTGCCGGCGGCCTGTCCCTGCTCAAGCCCCTGCTCTTCTTTTTCCTTCTCCATGAACGGCGTGAGGTATCCGACCGCCTGTTTCATGACGCGTGCGGATTTGACGACCTGGGGCAGGAACATCTTGCCGGCGCCGAAGAGGTCGCCGACGACGTTCATGCCGTCCATCAGCGGACCCTCGATCACATAGAGGGGGCGGCCGAGCTTCGCGCGCGCTTCTTCCGTGTCCTCAATCACGTGGGTCGTGATGCCTTTGACGAGGGCGTGTTTCAGCCGCTCCTCGACGGGCGCCTCGCGCCAGGCGAGGTCCTCGACCTTTTTCTTCGCTTCGCCGCCCTTATACTTCTCCGCAACGTCGAGGAGCCGCTCCGTCGCGTCGGAACGGCGGTTGAGGATGACGTCCTCAACCGGCTCGCGCAGATCCGCCGGGATTTCGTCATAGATTTCGAGCTGGCCGGCGTTGACGATGCCCATGTCCATCCCCGCCGCGATGGCGTGATAGAGAAAGACCGAGTGCATCGCTTCGCGAACGGGATTGTTGCCGCGGAACGAAAAGGAGATGTTGGAGACGCCGCCGGAGACGTGGGCGCCCGGCAGCTCCGTCCGGATGCGCCGCGTCGCCTCGATGAAATCGACGCCGTAATTGTCGTGCTCCTCGATGCCCGTCGCGACGGCGAAGATGTTCGGGTCGAAGATGATGTCCGCCGGGTCGAAGCCGATTTTCTCCGTCAGGAGATCATAGGAGCGTTTGCAGATCTCGAACTTCCGCTCGGCCGTGTCCGCCTGCCCCTCTTCGTCGAAGGCCATGACGACGGCGGCCGCGCCGTAGCGCTTGATCTTGCGGGCGTGGCCGAAAAATTCGTCTTCGCCTTCTTTCAGCGAGATCGAGTTGACGATCGCCTTGCCCTGAACGTTTTTGAGGCCGGCTTCGATGACGGACCATTTGGAGCTGTCGATCATCACCGGCACCCGGGCGATGTCCGGCTCGGCGGCGATAAGGCGGAGGAACCGGACCATGGCGGCCTCGGAATCGAGCATCCCCTCGTCCATGTTGACGTCGATCACCTGAGCGCCGTTCTCGACCTGCTGGCGCGCAACCTCGACGGCGGCTTCGTAGTCGTCCGCCTCGATCAGTTTTCGGAATTTGGCGGAGCCGGTGACGTTCGTCCGCTCGCCGACATTGACGAATACGGGTTGCTGCATGGGTCTTGCGCTTTCGCTTTATTGCGCCGCGACGGCCTCTTCGCCCCGGGGCCGCACGCCGAGCATGTGGCAGAGGGCGAAGGCGAGGTCCGCGCGGTTGAGGGTGTAGAAATGGAAATCCGAAACGCCGCGCTCGGCGAGGTCGAGACACTGCTCGGCCGCCATCGCCGCCGCAACGAGGCGGTGCGTGTCCGGATGGTCTTCGAGGTTCTCAAAGAGCCTGACGAGGCGGTTCGGGATCGTCGCGCCGCACATGGACGCCATGCGCTTCAGGCTCTTGAAGTTGGCGATCGGCATGATCCCCGGGCAGATCGGGATGTCGACGCCCGCCGCGCGCACCCGGTCGAGATATCGGAAGTAGACGTCGTTGTCATAAAAGAACTGGGTGATGCCGCGGGTCGCGCCGCCGTCGATCTTCTCTTTCAGTAGATCGATATCGGCCTCGAAGCTTGCGCTTTCGGGGTGTTTTTCGGGGTAGACGCCGACGGAGATTTCAAAGTCGCCGATGCGCTTCGCGCCCCGGGCGAGGTCCGCTGCGTTCACATAGCCGCCTTCATAGGGCGCATACCTCTCGCCGACGCCTTCGGGCGGGTCGCCGCGCAGGGCGACGATGTGGCGGACGCCAGCCTCCCAGTAGGATCGCAGGACATCGTCCACCTCGGCGCGTGTCGCCCCGACGCAGGTGAGGTGCGCGGCGGGTTTGAGGGACGTCTCCCCGATGATGCGCGAGACGGTCTCGTGGGTGCGCTCGCGGGTCGATCCGCCTGCGCCGTAGGTGACCGACACGAACGACGGGGCGAGCGGCTCCAGCGTGCGGATGGACGTCCAGAGCTTCTCGCCCATCGCCTCGGTTTTCGGCGGGAAAAATTCGAAAGAAACGTTGAGGTCGGTCATTGCAGGTCTCCGAGCGCCGGTTCGGCGCGGTCTTGCGGCTCGCCCGCGCCGGGGCGGGCGCGCCCGGCGAGCCAGATCTTGACGGCGAGCGCCGCGGCCGCGTCGTCCGCCGGCGCGAGCGTCTCGATACGAACGATCGAGAGCCCGGCCCGCGCGCACAGGCGACGCATGTCGGCGTCCGAAAAGCCGAGGCGGCGGTGGGCGTGCTCTTCGCGCAGGAACTCGTGGTCATGGGGGGCGAAATCGACGATCAGCACCCGCCCCTCCTCGCTTGCAAGGCGCGCGGCTTCGACGATCGCCGCGCCCGGATCGTCAAGAAAGTGCAGAACCTGGTGGATACAGACGATATCCGCCCGCCCGCTCGGATAGGGCGCGGCGAGAATGTCAGCCTGACGCACCTGGGCGTGGGCGACGCCCGCCGTCTCCAGCTTGGAACGCGCGAGGCGCAGCATGTCGCGGGAGAGATCGTAGCCGACGCCCTCCCGATAGAGATCGCCGAAGAGCTCCAGCATGCGGCCGGTGCCGGCGCCGAGATCGACGAAGGTCTCGACCGGCTCCGCGCCGATCATCTCGCGCATGGTCGCCTCGATGTCGCGCTCCGGCAGGTGCATGCGGCGCAGGGCGTCCCAGTCGGCGGCGTTACGCTCGAAATAGGCGGCCGCGACGGCGGCGCGCTCGGCGCGGATGTGTTCGAGACGTTCGAGATCGCGGGTGAGGTCCGAATCGCTCGCCCGGCGCAGGGCCTCGACCATCGCCTCGACGGCGGCGACGGCGCCCGACGCCGACCGCGAAGGCGGCCGGTAAAACACCCAGGCGCCCTCCCGATAGCGCTCCAGAAGCCCGGCGTCGGTGAGGATGCGCAGATGCCGGCTCACCCGCGGCTGGCTCTGGCCGAGGATCGCCGTCAGGTCTGAAACCGTCAGCTCGACGCTGCGAACGAGCGCAAGAATGCGCAGGCGCGTGTCCTCGCCGGCGGCGCGCAGGGTCGAGACGGCGTCCTGGAGAAGAGCGGTCATGACAGGACATAAACATATCTTTATGTCTTTTCCAACGCCTCGCGCCGGGTGGTCACATTCGCTCGACCGGCGCGGAGGCGCGTTGAAGCGCCTTGTTTCCGCCGCGCGAGCCGCGCACAAGACCATGACTTCACGTTCTGCGCGCGCCCGCCGGCGCGTCCTTTCGGGGGATGACGCCATGGGTTTCCGGTCGCCGCTGCTGAAGCGCCTCGCCGCGCTCGCCCTCGCCTTCGCCGCGACAGCCTGCGCCAGCGGGCCCAACCAGCCGCCTGCGACGGACGTTTACGACCCCTGGGAAGGCTATAACCGCCAGATGTTCGCGCTGAACAACGCAATCGACGGCGCGGTGCTGGAGCCCGTCGCCATGGGCTACCGGCGCGTCACGACGAAGGCGATGCGCCGCTCGGCGCGGAATTTCCTCGCAAATCTCGGCACGCCGGTCGTATTCGTGAACGACATCCTGCAGTTCGAATTCAAGCGGGGCGGCGTCACCCTCGGCCGCTTCCTGATGAACTCGACCCTCGGCCTCGCAGGGCTCATGGACCCTGCCTCCGAGGTCGGGCTGGAGCGCCACGGGGAGGATTTCGGCCAGACCCTCGCCGTCTGGGGCGTGCCGCCGGGGCCTTATCTCTTCGTCCCGCTGCTCGGGCCCTCGTCGCTCCGGGACGCGCCGACCATGCTGATCGACGCCTTCTTCAACCCGGCGACCTATGTGGGCGGCGCGGCGGCGACCTATTACAATGTCAGCACTGCCGGCGCGAACGCGATCACCCTGCGCGAGCAGTTTCAGGAACCCCTCGTCAATCTCGAGGAGAACTCCCTCGATTTTTACACGTCCTACCAGTCGTTTTTCCTGCAAGCTCGCAGGAATGCGATCTTCAACGGCCGCATCGACGTCGATAGCCTCCCTGATTTTGACGAATTCGACGACTTTGATGATTTCGACGATCTGGATGATCTGGACGAGCCGGCGGCCGAAGCGGCGCCGGAAACGACGGACGACGACGGCGGCGCAGAGGACGGCGGCGCCGGCGATCAGTAAGGAGACGGATGATGACGTTTCTCGCATTCACCCGCCGCGCGCTTGTGGGCGGCCTCGCAGCCCTCGCCGCAGCGGCTTTCGCGCCCGCATCGGCGCAGGAGGACTTCTCCGCCGAAGCCGAAGCCTACGTCCAGGCGGCCCTCGACGAGGTGATCGGCGCCCTGTCGATCGGAGACGAGGCGGAAAAGCGCAAGCGCCTGCGCGAGCTTGTCGAGAAATACATCGACACCCAGCGTGTCGCCCTTTCCACCCTCGGCAACTACCGCCGCCAGGCGACCAGGGAGCAGCTGCGCGAGTTCATTCCGCTGTTCAAGGACTATGCAATCGGTCAGTATGAGGAGCAGATCGTCAATTACAGCGGCGAGAGGTTCGCCGTGACGGGCTCCATCGTCCGTTCCTCGCGCGTCGTCATCGTCAACTCGGAGGTTTCCGGCGGCGAGTATGACGGCACCATCGTCCAGTGGAGCGTTTATAAGCGCGACGGCGAACTTTCCGTGATCGACATCGGCGCGGAGAACATCTGGCTCGGCGTCGAGCAGCGCTCCCAGTTCACGTCCTTCATCGCCGACAATGGCGGCGCGCCGGCAGGCATCGACAAGCTGATCGAGGACCTGCGCAAACGCGTCGCGGAGCGGGACACCGACGCCTGACCATGTCGCTCATGCGGCCGTCCTTCGCGACGCCCGCTGCGCGGGCTCCTCAGGACGAAGATTGTACTATTTCAACATATTAAAGCTCGAACTTCGTCCTGAGGAGCCGCCCAAAGGGCGGCGTCGCGAAGGACGTCAGCGAGCGCACCCCGCGCTCCCGGTCAGGTCACCGCGCCGCGGGCTGGGAGAACGGGTCCACCGGTTCGAGCCCGAAGGCGCCTTTCGGGTTCTCATAGTCGCCGGTGAGGATCTCGTAGTGAAGATGGACCGGGATCGGATAGCCCGCCGTGTTCCCCATGATCCCGAGACGCTGGCCCGCGCTCACGCGGGCGCCGGCGCGCACGCCGCCAGCAAAGTTCACGAGGTGCGCGTAACGAGTATGGACGCCTGAGCCGTGGGCGATGAGGACGTAATTGCCGTAATCGTCCCGATACTCCGCCTCCAGAACGACGCCGCCTCCGGCCGCGACCACAGGCCCGCCCGGATCCTGATTATAATCGACGCCCTTATGGAGCTTGCCGTCCCGGTCGCCGAACCCTGAGGCGAGGCACGCGTCCGTCACCGGCGCCGTAATGATCGGAACGCCGCCGACTGAAATGACGGGCCTGTAGCTCGAAACCAGACGATCGGCGTTGGCGCGCGGCGCGTTCGAGACGGTCATCCTTGGGCAGAGGTAAAGCTCCGCATCCGGCGTGAACGAGCCGAACGATCGAGCGGCGCTCCCTCTGCTCCGCGGTTCAGGCGCGGGCTCGGCAGCCGGGGCGCGCGCAGAGCGCTGCTCGCGCTCCTCGTCCTTGCGGTCCCGCTTCTCCTCTTTGTCCTTCTGCTCTTCGTCCCCGTCTTCCTTTTCGGAGTCCTCGAGGGCGTCCGAGGCGGCGTCCGCCGCCTTCTTCGCCCCCTCGCGCGCGGCGTCGGCGCCGCGGCCGAGGAGCCGGGAAATCCCGTCGCCTGCAAGCTCGACGCCTTTATCGAAGGTGGAGAGAACGAACGCGGGCGCCCCGTATTTCGCGCCGCCGATCCATCCGAGCCCGATCAGAATCGCCCAGAAAAGCAGTCTCAACGAAATCCGCACCGTCCCCTCCGCGTTCAGCCCACCCTCGACGCCTAGTCAAAAAGCCGCGTGTGCGCCAGTGCGCGGAGGCGACAGGGACGGGTTTCAACCTCAGCGCGTCAGCTTCTTGTACTGGATGCGCTTCGGGATTTCGGCTTCCGGCCCCAGGCGGCGTTTCTTGTCCGCCTCGTAGTCCGCGAAGTTGCCCTCGAACCATTCGACGTGGCTGTTCCCCTCGAAAGCGAGGATGTGGGTCGCGATGCGGTCGAGGAACCAGCGATCGTGGCTGATGACGACCGCGCAGCCCGCGAAATCGAGGAGCGCGTCTTCGAGCGCCCGCAGGGTGTCGACGTCGAGATCGTTGGTCGGCTCGTCGAGGAGGAGAAGGTTTGCGCCCTCCTTCAGCATCTTCGCCAGATGCACCCGGTTCCGTTCGCCCCCTGAAAGATCGCCGACCTTTTTCTGCTGGTCGCCGCCTTTAAAATTGAACCAGGACACGTACGCGCGGGACGGAACCTCGCGTCGGCCGAGCATGATCTGGTCGAGGCCGCCGGAGATCTCCTCCCAGACGGTTTTCGCCCCGTCGAGGGCGTCGCGGGACTGATCGACATAGCCGAGCTCCACCGTGTCGCCGACGCGCAGGGCGCCCTCGTCCGGCGTGTCCTGCTCCGTCAGCATCCGGAAAAGCGTCGTCTTGCCCGCCCCGTTCGGGCCGATGACGCCGACGATGCCGCCTGGGGGCAGTTTGAAGGAGAGATCGTCGATGAGGAGCTTGTCGCCGAAGGCTTTTTTCAGATGCTCCGCCTCGATCACCACGCCGCCGAGGCGCTGGGCCGCGGGGATCTGGATCTGGGCGGTGTTGATCTCCTCCTTGCCCTGTTTGTTGACGAGGTCCTCATAGGCCTGGATGCGGGCCTTCGATTTCGCCTGCCGCGCCTTGGGGCTTGAGCGCACCCACTCAAGCTCCGAGGCGAGGGTGCGCTGGCGGGACGCTTCCTCCCGGCCTTCCTGCGCAAGGCGCTTCTGCTTCTGTTCGAGCCAGGCGGAATAGTTCCCTTCATAGGGAATGCCCTTGGCGCGATCGAGCTCCAAGATCCATCCGGTCACGTTGTCGAGGAAATAGCGGTCGTGGGTGATGAGGACGACGGCGCCCGGGAACTCGCGGAGGTGATGTTCAAGCCAGGCGACGCTCTCCGCGTCCAGATGGTTCGTCGGCTCGTCGAGGAGGAGGAGGTCCGGCTTCGACAGGAGGAGCCGGGCGAGCGCCACGCGCCGCTTCTCACCGCCCGAGAGCTTTTCGACGGACGCGTCGCCCGGCGGACAGCGCAGGGCCTCCATCGCCATTTCGATCTTTGAATCGATGTCCCAGGCGTCGAGGGCGTCGATCTCCTCCTGAAGCGCCGACATCGTCTCCATCAGCTCGTCGGTGTAGTCCTCGCCGAGCTTCATGGAGACGTCGTTGAACTCGGCGATCTTCGCTTTGATCGGCGCAACGCCTTCCGCGACGTTTTCAAAGACCGTCTTGGACGCGTCGAGCTGCGGTTCCTGCGCGAGGTGGCCGACGGTCGCGCCCTCGGCGACATAGGCTTCGCCGGAGAATTCCTGATCGAGCCCCGCCATGATCTTCAGGAGCGTCGACTTGCCCGCCCCGTTGACGCCGACGACGCCGATCTTGGCGTCCGGGTAAAACTGCAGGTGAACGTTGTCGAGGATCTTCTTCGCGCCGTAGGCCTTGGTGAGGCCCTGCATGTGATAAATGTACTGACGAGCCATTCTGGTCACCGTTCTTTATTGAGGATCGCGGCCGCGGGAGATCGCGCCGCCTGTCGCGGGCCCGCGGGTATAGACCGAAGGACGGGCTCGCGTCAGGCCCCTACCGCCCCGCCTCCCCGTGGCGTTTCGGCGCCGCTCGTCCCGAAACCGGCGCGCGCCGGCGCGTCCGGCGTTCCGCTCGCCCGCGCAAACGCCTATATGCGGGGTGACGACGCCCCCGGGGGAGCCCAGACGAGTGACTTACGTAACGAGAACCATGGCGCGCGGCGAAGAGCTGCTGGAGCGCGCGAACTTCAACTGGACCTATAACGCCGGCGCCTGGACGTGGCTCTTCCTCTCCTGGGTCCCGATCGCCTTCGCCCTCGTCTTCTGGTTCGAGAGCTTCGGCACGCGGCCGATGCCGCCGAACCAGCTGAACCTTTTCGCGAGCATCGCCGGGATCGCCGGGTTCCTCGGCTTCTTCGTCTGGATCACCCACATGATCCACGTCTGGACCACCGAGATCGTCGTGACGACCTACCGCTTCGTCTACAAGAAGGGCTGGCTGAACGTCTCGACCCAGGAGGTGAGCCTCAACAAGATCGAGGAGATCAACCTCACCCAGAGCTTCATCGGCCGCCTCCTCGGCTACGGCACCCTCATCCTCCGCGGCACGGGCGTCGGCGTCATCGAACTCCCGGAGATGGACAACCCGGTCCGCCTCCGCCGCACGATCGAGAACGCCAAAGCGGACCTGCGGAAAGACACGCGCGACGAGCGGCTCGGGAATTCGGACTGAGGCGACAGGCTCGTTACGGCGGCCGGTCAACCGCCGCTGTCAGGGAACGCGGCGGCGAACTCAATCGCTTCCCCGCGGCTCGCCGCGTTTCTGATCATCCAGCCCGGCACGATGTAGACGCCGCCCAGCGGAGAGCCCCCCTGAATGCTGGCGTATGCGTCGGACAAGGCGAGTTCGTTGACGCCGTCCAAGTCAAGGTCTCCCAGAGAAATGAGACCGGCGTTGGGCTGGACAGACATGTACCCGACGTTTCCGAGCCGGCTACTGGAGTTCAGACCACGAATGATCACGACGTCGTTCGCCGATTCCCGGGCAAGCTCGGCATACGTTTCACCTGCCGACAACATGTCGGCGATACGTCGCCCGGAGACGATCCACACCTCGCCTCGATTTGTGTCGGGCCGCAGCGCTCCCGGATCAAGAATTACGACTTCACAGAAACCGCTGGACACCGGCGAACCGCAAGGAAAATCGCGGCGGGCGACGGCCAAAGCGATGTCCGAAACGCCGTCGCCGGTCACGTCGCCGACGTCGCGCGCTTCTCTCACCGCCAGATAATCGTCCGGCAACACGAGCCGAAGCACGTCGCCGCCCAGATTTTCGAAGTCGAGGTCCGATCCCGCCGTCAGCACGCGTCCCCGGATGATCGCCGCCGCACCGACCGACGACGGCTCGGATTCATCCACGATCGGCGCGGCGACGACGATCTCCGACAGGCCGTCGCCATCGTAATCGACGGTCGGAGCGGCGAATGCGCCGACGCTTTCGCCATTGAGTTGAACAGTCGATTCACGAACGCGCGCCACGGCGCCGCTCGTCTGGAGGTTCGCGTCGATATCAAGATCCGGCCCCAACGACGCGCCGAAAACAATGCGAATTTCGGCAATATCTATTTCACCGCCGTCCGCCTCGCTCCGTTCTTGCTCGTCGCACGACGTCAACAGGTCGGGGATGGCGTCGCCGTCAAAGTCCGCGACGGCGACGCGGTCGATGCACGCCGGGGCGAGGCGCATTAACCGATCACCGCCAACCGGCGCGCCCCCAGCGGACGTCTCCAGTCGCGACCATAGCGCCGTCTCATCGACCCTGCCGCTAATCCCCTCTCGATAACGTCGATGCTCCAGAAGCTCGCCTCTTCCGTCTCCATCAATATCGTCAGTCGCCGCAAGGAGGGATGGAGAACTGAAAGGGTTCGACGCCTCCACGGAGACCGCGAAAGCGACGCGGTCTTGCTCGGTGTTCAGATCAATAACGGAACGGCTTGCGTACTCGTCGCCCGCCATCGGCGAGAGAACATACGCAAGCTCACAGTACTGACACGACGGGTCGCCCCAGCCGTCGAGTTCGCCGGCCAGGAAAACGAGAGCGTCGGAACTCGGCGTTTCCGCCAGCGCAGACAGCAACTGCGCATAGGACCCCAGAAGATCATTGTCGAAGCGCGGCCCGTCGAAGCGCACCACGGCCTCGGTCGGGAGGTCGGACATCGCGACGTCGGCCAGCGCGCCCGACGCCAATGACGATCCGGATACGACATAAGCTCGGACCGTTTCATCAGCGCTTCCGAGCGACAACCATCCGGTGTTCGCGACTTCGCTGAAAGCGAGATCCGCGACGCCGTCCGTGTTGAAATCGGTCAGCCGCACAAGACCGGGTGCGATCGCGTAGCCCTCTCGGTCGCCGCGCAGGCGCGCAAGCCCGCTATCGGGGCCGTCCGAGACTGCCAGGCGAACATCAAGCGTCGCGAACCGCACGCCGGATCGCGCTTCCACAACGGCTTCATAGACGCCGTCGCCGTCGGCGTCGGACGGCGCCTCGAAGTCGAGTGGTCCCGCTGGAACGGACAGAGCGCCGGTTACGGGGTCGATCGAAAACAGAGCTGCGTCGGCGCCGCCGACAATCCCAAACCGGGCGTCCGGGGCGCCGCCTCCTGCGACCGCAAACGTCGAGATCGAGGCCATTCCTGTCGAAGTTTCCTCGACAGCGATCGCGCCGGAGGCCAGGAATGTCAGCGGCGGCTCTTCGACCTCCCCGTCCATGCAGGCGGCGAGCGTGAGGGTCGCGACCACGGCGCCCAGTCTGCTGAAATGCACGACGACGTCCCCTGCTCTTCCCGAGACGGGTTTTAATCCGGAGATGCGGGCGCCGCCACCCTCAGGAGCCGAACACCGCCGCGACCAACTCTTCCAAAGCCGCTGCGTCGTCGGCGTCGAACTGGGCCGGGAGGTCTGAGTCGATGTCGAGGACGGCGATGAGGCGGCCGGCGGCGTCGCTCACGGGCACGACGATCTCGCTCACCGAGCGGGCGTCGCAGGCGATGTGGCCGGGGAAGTCGTGGACGTCGTCGACGACCTGCGTCTCGCCCGTCTTCGCGGCCGCGCCGCAGACGCCCTTGCCGAAGGGGATGCGCAGACACCCGAGGGAGCCCTGATAGGGGCCGACCACGAGTTCTTCGTCCTTATCCGGATCGACAACGTAGAACCCGGTCCAGATGCGGTTCTCGAACGCTTCACGGAGGAGACAGGCGACTGTCGCCATGCGGGCGACGCGGTTCGGCTCGCCCTCGACGACGGCGGCGATCTCGCGCGCGACCTGATTGTAGACGGCTTTTTTATCTGTATGGGTCATTGGCGTTTCGTCTCATGGGGTCTTCTGTTCCTCCCCGCTTGCGGGGGAGGACTTCAAGCGGCGACGGTTTATTGCGCGATGGAAAACGTCAGCGCCTCCAGGCCGTCGATTTCCGCGCGCACGGCGTCGCCGGCGACCAGCGGGCCGACGCCCTCCGGCGTGCCGGTGAAGACGAGGTCGCCGGCCGCGAGGGCGAAGCGCTCCGAAAGCGCCGCGATGATTTCCGCGGGCGTCCAGATCATGGAGGCGAGCGCCGCGTCCTGGCGGGGGGCTCCGTTGACGGAGAGGCGGATGCGGGCGTCCTGGAGGTCGGCTTCACCTTTGCGGACGACGGGGCCGACGGGCGCGGAATTGTCGAAGGCTTTCGCGACGTCCCAGGGGGCGCCCGCGTCCTTCGCTTCTTTCTGGCGGTCGCGGCGGGTGAGGTCGCATCCGACCGCGTAGCCGAAAATGAGGTCCTCCGCGCCCTCGGCGGAGACGCGCGCCCCGTCGGAGCAGAGGGCGAGAACGAGCTCGGCCTCGTAGTGGAGGTCGTCCGTCGCCGGCGGATAGGGGATCTCAGCGCCGCTCGCGACCACCGCGTCGGCGGGCTTTGTAAAGAACACCGGCGGCTGGGTTTTCGGGTCGCCGCCCATTTCGCGGACGTGATCGGCGTAATTTCGGCCGACGCAGTAAATGCGCCGCACCGGGAACGATCCGCCGCCCTTTACGGGCAAGCGGGGCGCGGCGCGGGCCGAGACGACGTCGACCATCAGGCGGGCCCGACGACGGCCCGCGTCGCGTCGGAGAGGATTTCAAGGCCCTCTTTCAGGAGCGCGTCGGAGATCGTCAGGGGAATGAGGGTGCGCACGACCTGGGCGTGGGAGCCGGCGGTCGTGGTGATGAGCCCGCGGGAGCGCGCCTCGGCGACGATGGCGGGGGCGGCCTCCGAATTCGGGCGTTTCAGGTCCCCGTCATGGGAAAGCTCCATCGCAGCCATGCCGCCGAGCCGGCGCACGTCGCCGATCGCGCCCGGAAGGTCGTCCATCAGCCCCCGCATCGTCGCCTCGACCTCGGCGCCGATCTCGTTCGCGCGTTCAACGAGCCCCTCCTCCTCGATGACGTCGAGGACGGCGAGGGCCGCGGCGCAGGCGACCGGGTTGCCGCCATAGGTCGAGCCCATGGCGCCGGCGGCGACCTTGTCGATTTCATCCGCCCGTCCGATCACGGCCGAAAGCGGCAGGCCCGCGGCGATCGACTTCGCGATGCAGAGAAAATCCGGCTCGACGCCCGAATGCTCCATGGCGAACATCCTGCCCGTCCGCGCATAGCCCGTCTGGATTTCGTCCGCGATGAGATATATGCCGTTGTCGTCGCAGATTTTGCGGAGGCCCTGCAGGAACTCCGCCGGCGCCGGGTTGAAACCGCCTTCGCCCTGCACCGGTTCGACGATGATCGCCGCGACGTCTTCAGGCGAGATTTCCGTCTTGAAGATGTGATCGAGGCAGGTGAGGCAGCCCTCAGCGCTCATGCCGACGGAGGGGTAAGGCGCATGAAAAATGCCGGGTGGAAACGGTCCAAACCCGACCTTATAGGGCTTCGCCTTGCCCGTCAGCGCCGTCGCGAGGAGCGTGCGCCCGTGAAAGGCGCCCTCGAAGGCGATGACGCCCGGGCGCCGGGTGATGTGGCGGGAGAACTTCACTGCATTCTCCACCGCCTCGGCGCCGGAATTGAAGAACGCCGTCTTCTTCGGCGTCGATCCCGGCGCGAGGGCGTTCAGCCGCTCGGCGAGTTCGACATAGACCTCATACTGAGCGATACCGAAGGCGGTGTGGAGGAACTTGTCCGTCTGCGCCTTGATCGCTTCGACGACCTTCGGGTGACGATGGCCTGCATTGAGGACGCCGATGCCGCCGATGAAGTCGATATAGCGCTTGCCCTCGACGTCCCAGAGCTCGGCGCCCTCTGCGCGCTCGGCGTAGACGCCGGACTTCGACGGCAGGCCCTTCGGCAGAGCGCGGTCGCGGCGCTCGATCAGCTCCGCATTGGTGGAATGGGTGTTCGTTCCGTCGTGGGTCATGGCCCTCGCCTCCGATCAAGACGCGGCCGGTAGGAAGGCCGTCGCCTCCCCCGTCATCCGCCTGTTGCGACCTGCGCCGGGTCGCGGCGCGCCGGGACCCCATAGCGAAGCCGTTCGCGGCGGGCAAACGGGGCGGCGGCGGGTTAAGGGTTCTCCAACGTCTCGCCGGCATTATCGACGGACCTGGCGCCAGAAGGGCGATCCCGACCCTTCGCAGAGGCCGCCATGTCGCGTCAGCTCGTCGTGGTCGCGGGCGACCGCGATCGCGCTTATCTTCCGACCTTTCTCGCCGAAGCTCATCCGGAGCTCGACGCCCGCTGCGTCGGCGACGTTCAGTCCCTGCGCGCCGCCCTCGCCGGCCGTTATGAGGAGACGCGGCTCGTCTCCTTCCTCAACGATCTCATCATCCCGGCGGACGTGATCGAAGGGCTCCGCGTCCAGCCGATCAACGTCCACCCGGGCCCGCCGGAGTATCGCGGCTCATGTCCGGACGGCTTCGCCTGGCTCGACGGGGCGGCGGTCTTCGGCGTCACGGCCCATGAGATGACGGCGGAGATCGACGCCGGCCGCATCCTCGCCGTGCGGCGCTTTCCGCTGGAGCATGGCGCGATGCAGGCGCAGATCGCCGATCTCGCCTTTGAGAACGCCCTCGTCCTCTTCGCCCTCGTCCTGCGCCATTGCGCGCGCTCGGATGATCCCCTGCCGCCGACCGGCGAGCGCTGGTCGGGCCCGAACCGCACGAAGGCGATGTTCCGCGCCGCGCTGAAATCGCGGCGGGTTACGGAAGCCGGCGGCCCGGCGCGATCTCGCGCGGGCTGACGGCGAGATCAATCACGGCCGGGAGCCCCGAGCCGAGCGCCTCTTCAAACACCGCCTCGAAATCCTCCGTCCGCTCCACCCGGGCGCCGAGGGCGCCGAAAGACCGGGCGTAGGCGGCGAACTCCGGGTTCACGAGATCCGTGCCTGCGACCCGCCCTGGATAATCGCGCTCCTGATGCATGCGGATGGTTCCATAGGTCCCGTTGTTCGAGACGAGAAAAACGACCGGCAGGTCGTACTGGACGGCGGTCGCTAGCTCGTTCGAGGACATCATGAAGCAGCCGTCGCCGGCCGCGCAGACCACCGTCCGCTCCGGGTGCAGCGCTTTCGCCGCGAGCGCCGCGGGAACGCCGTACCCCATGGCGCCGGAGGTCGGGGCGAGCTGCGTGCGCCAGGCTTTGTGCGCGTAGAACCGGTGCAGCCAGCTGGCGTAATTGCCGGCGCCGTTCGTCACGATCGCGTCCTCGGGCAGGCGCTCCGAGAGCCAGGACCAGATTATCGAGAGGTTGACGCGCTCCTCCACCCCAACCGGCTGTGAGAAGGCTTCGTATTCCGCGCGAGCGGTCTTCGTCTCCTCCGTCCACGGCGGGTTTTCCACGGTGATCGACGCCAGCGCCGGCATGAAGCCCGCGGGCGGCGCGTTGAGGGCGAGCGCGGGCTGGAAGACGCGGCCGAGCTCCTCCGCCCCCGCATGGGCGTGGACGAGGGTCTGGGCCGGCGTCGGCGAGGAAAAGAGCGAATAGCCGGACGTCGTCATCTCCCCGAGGCGGGGCCCGAGGGCGAGGACGAGATCGGCGCCCCGCACCCGCTCGGCGAGCTGCGGGTTCGGCGCGATGCCGACATCGCCCACATAATTCGGGTGACGATTATCGAGCGTGTCCTTGGCGCGGAATGATAGCGCGACCGGCAGCGCGTTCCGCTCCGCGAAGCGGGCGAGATCGCCGGAGGTTTCCGGGCTCCAGCCCGGGCCGCCGGCGATGACGAGGGGCCGCTTCGCTTCGGCGAGCATTCTCTGGAGGCGGACGAGGTCGGCCTCGCGCACGCCGGGGACGGCGGGCTCGACGCGCGCGACGGGTCCCGCGTCCGCCTCCTCCGTCAGCATGTCTTCGGGGAGCGAGAGAACCACCGGCCCCGGACGGCCGTTCATCGCGGCGGAGAAAGCGCGGGCGACGTATTCGGGCGCGCGGTCCGCGGCGTCGATCTCCTCGACGCGCTTTGCGAGCGGGGCGAAGAAGCGGCGGTAGTCGACCTCCTGAAAGGCTTCGCGGTCGCGCTGGTCGCGGGCGACCTGACCGATGAAGAGGATCATCGGCGTTGAATCCTGAAACGCCGTGTGCACTCCGATCGCGGCGTGGGTCGCGCCGGGCCCGCGGGTCACCATGGCGACGCCCGGCCGGCCTGTCAGCTTGCCCGCGGCCTCGGCCATGTTGGCGGCGGCCGCCTCATGCCGGCAGGCGATGAGGCGGATGTCGGCGGCGTCATGCAGGGCGTCGAGGAGCGCGAGGTAACTCTCCCCCGGCACGCAGAAGACATGGGAGACGCCCTGGGCGCGGAGCGCTTCGACGATATGGCGGGCGGCGGTCTGGCGGGGCATGGGCGGGACTTTCTCCTTTGTCCGGGACGTCCTACCAACACCGCTCACCCCGGCGAAAGCCGGGACCTCCCGACACCTGCTCCATCTCCTTCGGATGGAGGTCCCGGCTTTCGCCGGGATGAGCGGTACGAAGTTAGAGTGTAAGATGACCCTCCTCGCCGACGTCCCTCACATCGCCCTGCCGGATTACGCCGCCGGCGGCGCCCGGCGCGCGGGCTTTGTCGACGCCCTGTTCGACGGGCTGACGCGGACGGGGTTCGTCATCCTCGTCGATCACGGAATTTCCGAAGACCTGCTCGAGCGAGCCTACGCCGCCTCCGAAACGTTCTTCGCCCTGCCTGACGCAGCCAAGCGCGCCTACATCGTCGGCGAAGGCCGCCAGCGGGGCTACACGCCCTTCGGCGAGGAGCACGCGAAGGACAGCGCGGCGCCGGACCTCAAAGAATTCTGGCACGTCGGGCGCGAGACGGCGGGACGACCGGACCTCGCCGGCGTCTACGCGCCGAACGTCTGGCCCGAAGAGATCACCGATTTCATGCCGGCGATGCTCGGCCTTTATGACGGGCTTGAGCGCGCAGGGCTGACGCTCCTTCAGGCCCTCACGGGCCCGCTCGATCTGCCTGCGGATTACTTCGACGCCATAGCGCGGGACGGCAATTCGATCCTCCGTCTCCTCCATTATCCGCCGATCCCGGAGGGTGCCGACCCGGCCTCGGTGCGCGCCGCGGCCCATGAAGACATCAACCTCATCACGCTGCTCGTCGCGGCGTCGGCCTCCGGGCTGGAGCTGAAGGACCACGAAGGCCGCTGGCGGCCGATCGCGGCGCCGCGCAACGCCATCATCGCCGACGCCGGCGACATGCTCGCGCGCATCACCGGCCGCCGCATCCCCGCGACCACCCACCGGGTGGTGAACCCGACGGGCCCGAACGTCTCGCGCTATTCGGCGCCGTTCTTCCTGCACCCCCGGCCTGACGCGGTGCTCTCCCGCATCCCGAGCTGCCGGGACCTCGAGCCGGTCGAGGCGGACATCACCGCCGACGACTTCCTGAAAGAGCGGCTGCGAGAGATCGGGCTGCTTTGAGTATGAGCGGGTAGATCCATGCGCCAGCCTCGCATCGACGCCGATGGCATGTTTGCGCTTCTCGCGGCGGCCGGGCGCGCGCTGCTGTCCGTCGCCGCCGCGCTCGGCGAGGCCGCGTTTGACTGGAGCGGGCTAAAACTGTTGGCGCAGGTCGCGATGTTCGGCGGCGGTTGCCTGTTGCTCGCGGTCTGGCGCCCGCTCCCGTCGGCGATCGGCGCCGCGCTGGTCGCGGCGAGCGCCGTGTGGATCTGGACGGACATCGCACGGCGACTGAACCGGCGCGGGAAATAGGCGCCTCATCGACAGAAACGCACCGTTCGCCGCATCTGCTGGTCCGCACACAGCGGCGTTTCGTATGCTTTGAAGGACAACAGGGGCTCCGTCATGATCGCTTTTTTCGCCGCCGCGAGCCTTGCGCTCTCTTCGCCTGAGGCGTGGGCGCCGCCGCCCTCGGAAGTCCTTACCGCCGAGGAGGTCGCGACCGACCTCGCCCTCATGAAAGAGACGCTGGAACGGGTGCATCCGGGCTATGAGCGATACGCCTCGCCGGACGAGGTTGAGGCGGCGTGGGACGCCCTTCGCGCGGCGACGGCGAAGGGGTCCGATCAGCTTTCATTCTATCTTGAAATATCGGAGTTCCTGACGGCCATCCGCTGCGAGCACACCAAGGGCGAGCTGCCGAACGATCTGAAAGGCCCCGAGCGGGAGGGCCGTTATCGCTTCCCGGCCCGCTTCCAGGCCTTTGGAAACCGACTGTTCATCGACAGCGCGCCTGAGGGCTCGCCCTTCCAGCGCGGCGATGAAATCCTGTCGATTAACGGCGTCCGCACCAAAGCAATCGTCAAGACACTGATCAGGCATGTCTCCTATGACGGCTATACGGACTATAGCCGGCGCCGGAGCCTGGAGACGGACGGCGATCTCTTCGCCTCGGGCTTCGAGCGGTTCTTCCCCCTCGTCTACGGATATTCCGAACGCTTCGAGGTGCGTTTGCGCCGGCCGGGCGACGGGCGCAAGACGGTTTCGGCTGGCGCGATCACCCAAGCCGAGTGGAACGCCCTCCCCTGGGGGCGGCTTGAAAAGAAGGCGGATTTTCCCGACTCGATCACCGTCGCCTACCCCGCGGAGGGCGTCGGTTATCTTCGCGTCGCAAGCTTCGTGAATTATCGACGCCCCGTCAGCCCCGCCGCGGTGCTCGATCCAGTGTTCGAAGAGTTCGAACAAAAAGGCGTCGAGACGCTGATTATCGATCTGCGTGAAAACGGCGGCGGGTCCGAAGACGCCGAGCGCGGCCTTTTCCGCCGGCTGATCCGCGAGCCGTTCCAGCCCGTCTCCCGACAGTACCGAAAGACCCTCGATTTCGAGGGCCTGCGCGAGGCCGTGGGCACCTGGGATGAAAGCGCGATCAATCCGCAACCGGAGCGCTGGACGCTCGCCGGGAACGGCTTCGGCTACGAGCGCGTCGGCGACGCCCGACGCCCGGTCGTCGAGCCGCATCCGAAAGCGTTCGGCGGCGACATCGTCGTCCTCTCCTCCGAACACAACGCGTCGGCGTCGACCTTCCTCCTGCGGAAACTGCAGGAGCAGCCGCACGTCACGGTTCTCGGCGACAGGACCGGCGGCAATGTCGGAGGCACGACGGCGGGCGTCCTCGTCTTTCTCACCCTGCCCGAAAGCGGCGTCGTCGTACGCGTGCCGCTCTTTCGCTACTCCGCCGTCGTCGAAGGCGCGCGCGACGGCTACGGCGTCGAGCCGGACGTCTTCGTCCCGGAAACGCTGAAAGCGTTCCGCGCCGGGCGCGACATTCAACTAGAGCGGGCCGTAGCGCTGGCGGCGGCGGGCCGCTGATGCTGCGCGTGCGAGTGGACCGGGCCGCAGGGGCTCCCTAATTTCCAGGCGAACCAGAGGGGTCGCGTCTCATGAAATTTGAAGGCACGAAAAACTACGTCGCAACCGACGATCTGAAAGTGGCGGTGAACGCCGCCGTGACGCTGGAGCGCCCGCTGCTCGTCAAGGGCGAACCGGGCACCGGCAAGACGGTGCTGGCGAAGGAAATCGCAGAGGGCCTTGGCGCGCCGCTCATCGAATGGCACGTGAAGTCCACCACCAAGGCCCAGCAGGGCCTTTACGAATACGACGCCGTGGCGCGGCTGCGCGACAGCCAGCTCGGCGACGCGCGGGCGACGGACGTCGCGAACTACATCAAACGCGGCAAACTGTGGGAGGCGTTCACCGCGCCCGAGCGCCCGGTCCTCCTCATCGACGAGATCGACAAGGCCGACATCGAGTTCCCGAACGACCTCCTGCAGGAGCTCGATCGGATGGAGTTCTACGTCTACGAGACCGGCGAGACGATCAAAGCCGTCCGTCGGCCGGTCGTTATCATCACCTCGAACAATGAAAAGGAGCTGCCGGACGCGTTCCTGCGCCGCTGTTTCTTCCACTTCATCAAGTTTCCCGACGCGGGGACGATGAAGGACATCGTCGAGGTGCACTTTCCGGGCGTGAAGCAGCGCCTGGTCGCCGACGCGCTGAAGACCTTCTACGAGCTGCGCGACTTGCCCGGCCTGAAGAAAAAACCGTCGACATCGGAACTGCTCGACTGGCTGAAGCTCCTCCTCGCCGAAGACGTCGATCTCGAGACGCTGCGCGAAAAAGACCCGCGCAAGGCGATCCCGCCGCTCCACGGGGCGCTCCTCAAGAACGAGCAGGACGTCCACATGTTCGAGCGCCTGGCGTTCCTCGCCCGGCGGGAGGGCTGAAGTCGCCTCCGCTGCAACGCTCTGCTAAACTACCAAAACGGTCATAACGGGGTTTGAGGCATGATTTATCGCATCGCAACTCTATGCGCAGCCGTCTTTCTTTCAGGATGCGCAACGACAATCGACCAATCGCTGCAAGCGACGGATCGCCAACTTATTCTCGGCGTTTTCGAACCGCCCTCCGATGGTCGTCCAGGTGCGGCAGTCGATTACGGCGCCTATCGAGAGCTTCTTGACGTGGTCGTTTACGATGTCGGTCCGTCAGACCGCGTGCCCGCGCCGCGTTTGCCCAAGAGCACGGGATCGAACATTCCGCGCGGCAATCCAAGTCGGTATCGCTTTGAAGGCAACCGCATCGCCTTCAGCATGCAGCCCAAAAAATTTGAGATCATCACGACCGAGATTGTTGCGGGCTTCAAGGCGGTTGCGGAGTCTCAGACAATCGACCTGATGACGCCCAACCAGCAGCTCGCATTCTGGATGAATTTCCATAACGCGTTGCTCCTTGATCAGATGGGAAAGCAGTATCCGTTTCGGGACGTCTCGCGCCTCAAGGCGGTGAACTCCGAACAGTCCGTCTACAAAGCGAAAATCATCACGGTTCGCGACGTCCCGCTGAGCCTCGACGATATCCGAAAGCGAATTGTCTATCCGACTTGGCCTCAACCTCTTGTCATGTACGGGTTTTACACGGGCGCGATCGGCGGACCCAACATCCGAACAAACCCCTTCACGGCCGACGAGGTCTACGACCAGTTGCGCGACAACGCGCGTGAGTTCGTAAACTCTTTACGCGGCGTGGAAAACGACGACCGATTCAATCGTATTTCCATGTTGTACAACGACGCCCGCGGACCGCTGTTCGGCGACTCCTGGGCGGCGGTGATCGAACATCTCCTTCTCTACGCCAACGCAGATACGGAAGACTATCTCAGCATGGGCGCGCGCGTGCGCGCGGATGTCTATGATAACGCCGTTGCGGACCTGAGTTACGGCCAAATATCCGGCCCGATCGGCAATATATTCACGTTCGACAGCGATGGAATCACCCGCGTAATGGGTGCGCCGGGCCTTTCTCCGATCGCTCGCCAGTTCATCGACAGTATCCAGCAGCGCAAACTTGAGTTCTTTATCCGGAACGGTCGTGGCACAGTCACGATCCAAGACCTCGACAGCGCCGATAAACCAGCCGCGTCGGAACCCGATCCCCCGTTGCGGAACGGCGGCTCCGACGCCGATGAAGACGATTCCGACGACGGATAAAAAGCGGTCCGGACGCATATGTTCACCATCTTCTTCCATGAGCTCAAGGACGCGGGGCTGCCCGTCTCCCTGCGCGAGTACCTCACCCTCATGGAGGCGATGGAGGCGGACCTTGCGGAGCGGAAGGTGGAGGACTTTTACTACCTGTCGCGCTCGACGCTGGTTAAGGACGAGCGCAATCTCGACAAGTTCGACCGCGTCTTCGCCCACGTCTTCAAGGGTATTGAAAGCGTGGAGGACGGGCTGGTCGCCGAGGAAATCCCCGAAGACTGGCTTCGTCTTCTGACGGAGAAATTCCTCACCGACGAAGAGAAAGCGGAGATCGAGGCGCTCGGCGGCTGGGACAAGCTGATGGAGACGCTGAAGGAGCGCCTCGAAGAGCAGAAAAAGCGCCATGAGGGCGGGAACAAATGGATCGGCACGGGAGGGACCTCGCCCTTCGGCCATGGCGGCTACAACCCGGAAGGCGTCAGGATCGGCGGCGAGAGCCGTCACAGACGCGCGGTCAAGGTCTGGGAGAAGCGCGAGTTCAAGAACCTCGACGACTCGGTTGAGATCGGGACCCGGAACATTAAGCTGGCGCTCCGCAAACTGCGCAAATTCGCCCGCAAGGGCGCTCTCGACGAATTCGATCTCGACGGCACTATCGACGCGACCGCCCGCCACGGATATCTCGACGTACAGATGCGCCCCGAACGGCGCAACACCATCAAGGTGCTGATCTTCTTCGATGTCGGCGGCTCAATGGACCCGCATGTGAAGGTCTGCGAGGAGCTCTTCTCCGCCGCCCGCACCGAATTCAAGCACATGGAGTATTTCTACTTCCACAACTGCCTCTATGATTTCGTCTGGCGCGAAAACAAAAGGCGGTGGACGGACAAGATCCCGACCTGGGAGGTGCTGCACACCTATCCCCACGACTACAAGGTGATCTTCGTGGGCGACGCTTCCATGAGCCCCTACGAAGTCACCGTGCCGGGCGGGTCGGTCGAATACTTCAACGAGGAGCCGGGAGCGGTCTGGATGCAGCGGGTTTTCGAGACCTACCCGTCGGCGGTCTGGCTCAACCCGACGCCCGAGGCGAGCTGGGAGTACTCCCCCTCCATCGGCATGCTGAACCAGCTCATTGAAAACCGCATGTTCCCCCTCACCCTCGGCGGGATCGAGGACGCGATGGCGGAGCTGAAGCGCGCCTGAGCCCGCCGGACCGGCTCAGCTGACGTCGCCGCAGCGCGGCTCAAGCGCGGACCAGGCTTTTTCATACCGGCACCCCAGCTCCAATTGCCCCTCTAGGCTGTAATGGACGTAATCGGACTTCATGGGCAGGTCCGTCGTTTCGACCTTGGACACACGCGGCAAGGTCAAACGCGCCTGCCCGTCCACGACGTCGTCGAGCCACCGGCGCTCTTTCTTTGTCTCCCGGGAAAGATCTCCGAGGCGGCCGAGAACGATCGGCAGCCCCGGCGCCTGCAGCTCCTCGCGGAACGCGATCAGAACAGTCCTCGCCATCGGCTCCCAATAGGGGCCGCGGATCCAGTCGCGGGCGTCGCTTTCGCCCTGATGGAAGAAGAAGCCCGCAACGTCCCGGAGGCCCTTGGCGAAGCGCGCCGCCTGCAGACAGTTCCCGAACAGCGTGCCCGCCTTCGCGGCGTCCTCCGGGTCCGGCAGCCACTCGACGATGCTGGTTCCGCCGACCGCGCACGGAACGAGGACGACCCGATCAGCGCCTCCGGATTCGATGAGAGCGTCCGCGAGGGCGAGAGACGTCACCTGCGCGACGCGCCCCTCTTTGTGGGACCACGGACCGCCCTTCGGCGCCGTCCGGGTCCAGAGCTCCTCGACCGGGCGTTCGCGCCCTTCCCATCTGCGCGGCCACAAAGGCAGGCTCTGGGAGGGCGGCGTGCGCGTTCCCGGGATCGCGGAATGGCCCGGCGTCCTCGAAGCCGGAACGTCCGTGGGCGCGCCGATATCGACCTCCGACTACTACCCGACCGTCCTCGCGCTCCTGGGCGTCGCCGACGACGGACACGCGAACCCCATCGACGGCGAGGACGTATTCTCCGTCGTGAAAGGCTAGCGGGAAGACCGGACCCAACCGATCTACTTCCGGGACGAGGCGGAGTACGCCTTGATGGAAGGCGACTGGAAACTCATCGGTCAGGGCGACAAGCCGCCGCTCCTTTTCAACATCGCCGCGGATCGCGAGGAGACGACCGATCTTGCGAAAGACCATCCGGAACGGCTGGCGGCCATGCAGGAGCGGTTCGCTGCGTGGGACGAAGACTGGAAGCAGGATCTGCTTAGTCGCTGAGATGTTCCCATTCATCGACGAACCAGGGTCGCAAGGGCGCGCATCAATCTGCTAGTCTCCGATCTCAGGGGGCCGGCATGAGCGGGACACGCGAGATTCAAGTCTTGACGGCGAAAGGCCTCCGGCTGCCCGAGCCGGCCGACGGCGCGCCGCCGCCGGCGCTCGCCTATCGGGGCGAGACGAACGACATCGCCTCGCTCATCCTCGAAACGATCCTCTTCAACCTGGCGACGCTGACGCTCTATCGCTTCTGGGCGCGCACGCGGGTGCGCCGATATCTCTGGAGCCGGACGGAGATCGCCGGCGACCCGCTCGAGTACACCGGACGCGGGACCGAGATGTTGCTCGGCTTCCTGATCATCCTCTTCATCGTCTTCCTGCCGCTCGCGGCCCTCGCCCTCGTCCTGCAGCTCATCGAGCCGATGCTGGTCGCCGCCATCTATCCGATCCCGCTGTTTCTTCTCGGCGTGGCGCTGTACCGGGCCCGCGGCTATCGCCTGAGCCGCACCCTCTGGCGGTCGGTGCGGTTCGGGCAGACGGGCAAGTCTCTCAGCTACGCCTGGAAGGTGTTCGGTTATTCGATCCTGACGACGATCACGTTCGGTCTCATGACGCCGACCAAGCAGAGCGCCCTCTATCGCTACGAGATGAACAACACCTGGTTCGGAGACAGAAAGTTCGAGTACGCCGGCGGCCCGAATCCGCTTTACGGCCCCTATATCGCTGCGTGGTTCGCGCGTATCGCCCTCTCCGTGGTCGTTTTTCCTCTGGCGGTCGGCGTGACGGCGTTCTTCGCATGGGTGTTCGGCGACCAGCTGGGGCTCTTCCGGTGGATCGAGCAGATCGGCCCCAACCTTTCCGCCGCGGCGGGCGTCGGCATCGCGGCGCTCCTCTATCTCGTCTTCGGGGCGGCGTTCGCGGCGGCCCAGGCGCCCATGGCCTGGTACTACGCTGCGCAATTCAACCATTTCGCCCGCTGGACGCGGGTCGGCGATCTCGGCTTTGAAATGTCCGCCAGCGGATGGAGCGTTGCGAAGCTGGTCGTCGGCAACGCCTTCATCATGCTCTTCACCCTCGGCCTCGGGCGGCCGTTCACCCAGGTGCGGACATTTCGTTATGTCGCCGACCGCTTGGTCTTCCGCGGCGTCGCGGACTTTGAAGGCGTCGGCCCGTCGACCGTCACGCGCCCCGGCGCCGGCGAAGGCCTCGCCGACGCGCTCGATGTCGGCGCAGTGTAGGAGGGTGCGGTGGCGAAGGATATGATCGGTGAGGGAACCTTCTATGACGGCGCGGCGCCCGTCGGCGCGCCTGTGGCTGTCCGTCTCTCGAAGCGCATGCTCGTCATCGAGAACGCGGCGGTCGGGGCGCCGGCCGAATGGCCCCTCGGCAAACTGCGCCGCGCCGCGGACGAGCCGGACGACCTTGTCCGGTTGTCCGTAAAAGGAACGCCGGACCACCGCCTCGTCCTGAAGCCAGGTCCGCTCGCCGAGGCCCTGCAGGAGGCGGCGCCGCGAACCCGAGCCGCGACGTTCTCGCTCCTGAAATCCGGGCCGCCCGCCGCCCTTGCCGCCGCGGTCAGCGCCGTCGCAGTCTGGGGCCTCCTCGCCGGCGCGCCGAAACTCGCCCGGCCGGTAGCGCTCGCGACGCCCGACGCGATCGAAACGCGCATCGGGCTGCAGACCTATCGCGCCGTCGCCCGCGACTGGCCGGAATGCGAAACGCCGACGGCGGCCAAAGACGCGATTGACGCGCTGGTCGATGAACTCCGGCTCGAAGGTTTCGACGATCCGGTGACGGTGGAGCTGGTGGAGACGCGCCTGCCGAACGCTTTCGCCCTGCCCGGCGGCATCGTGCTCGTCACCGGCGCGCTGATCGCTGAAATGCAGAGCTCGGATGAATTCGCCGGCGTCCTTGCCCATGAGATGGGTCACGTCCGCGAAAGCCACGGCATGCAGATCATGGTGAGCCGCATGAGCCTCGCCATGGCGACGAGCCTGTTCTCCGGCGGGCTCGACCTCCTCGCCATGTCGGCGACGGAGCTCGCCACCCTCCGCTATTCCCGCGATTTCGAGCGGGCGGCGGACGCCTACGCCGTCGAGGCGCTCGGCGAGGCGGGCGTCGCGACGGACGGCCTCGCCGACCTCTTCGACCGCTTAAGCGCGAAACAGGCCGCCGATGTCGGCGCGCCCGCTTGGCTTTCAACGCACCCGGAAGACGCCGAACGCGCCGCGGCCGCGCGCGCCGGCGGCGGGGCTGCGAAGCGACCCGCCCTCTCGGAGGAAAACTGGGCGCTTGTCAAAGACGCCTGCCCCGTTCCACAGCCGGAGGTCGTCGCCGACGATGACGCCGACGGCGATGTGGAGCGCGATGACGAAGCTGCGGAGGATGCGGAAACGTCCGCTGCGGAGACGGCCCCCGTTCCGGACTGATCAGCCGCGCGCCGTCTTTACCATTGGGCTCGCCGCCAACCGACTTCCCGCGGCTTGACCGCGGGAAGTCGCGTATTGGGGCGCGATCAGGCCCGTACGCGGCGGACGGCGTCGACGGCGGCGACCACCGCGTCTTTCAGATCATCGAGAAGAACGGATCGGCGCACTTTCACGAGGCGCTCGTCGCCGATCAGGGCTTCGGCTTTCTCGCAGAGCTCGCCGACCTCCCAGGCGCCGACGCCGCGGGCGGCGCCTTTGAGGGCGTGGGCCGCGTCGCGCCAGGCCTCGTCGGCGGCGTTCACGTCCAGCATGCGGGTCCAAAGCTCCGCCTGCTGTTCAAAAATTCCGAGCACTTCGTCGCGCAGGGCGCGGTCGCCGGCGACGTATTTTTCAAGATGTTCAAGATCGATGGCGGCGCCCATGGCGTATCCTCCCGACGGACGGGAAGACTAGGCGCCGCAGCCCTAGAAGAGCGTTAACGCTGTAGCGCGAATGCGCCCGGGCCGCCCGTCAGCGACCCTCTTGCGGCGTTTCTGAAGCGCCGTCGTCTTCGCCCGCGTCCTCGGACCCGTCGCCGTCCGTCGGTTCTTCGGCCGGCGCGTCAGCCTCGCCCTCGGCCGGCTCGGCTTCTGCATCGACAGCCTCGTCGTCGACGGCTTCGTCCCCGGCGTCGGCAGCCTCTTCCGCTTCGCCGTCGGCCGCCGCCGTCTCGGCGTCGCCCTGATCAGCGGCCGGCTCCTCCGCATCGGTGTCAACCGCGGCGTCCAGGACGTCGTCCACGGCGTCCGTCGCCGCGTCGATCGCGTCTTCGCCGGTCTCCACGACGTCCGACACCTCGTCGGAGCGGCCCGCCAGATGAAGCACGCCCCAGACGACGCTCGTCGCGACCAGAACCAGCAGCAATAATCTCAACATATCCCGCTCCCGCCTCGGCGCGGCTTCGCCTGCGCCCGCTTTATCCACATAAGCGCTCTCACACAAAACGCCCATGGCCAAAACATGACGACGCGCGCGATTATCGCGCGCCTGTGGGCGATGACGAAAGGGCGCGAGGATGAGCGACGGGGTGTTTCTGGGATCGGCGGGCGAGGCGAAACAGCACCTGGCCTTCAAATACGCGAACCGGCACGGCCTCGTCGCCGGCGCGACCGGCACGGGCAAGACGGTGACCCTGCAGATCCTCGCCGAGGGCTTTTCCGAAGCCGGCGTTCCGGTGTTCCTCGCCGACGTGAAAGGCGATCTCTCCGGGCTTTCGCAGGCGGGCGCGCCGAAGGACTTCCTCCTCGCGCGGGCCGAAACGATCGGCCTCGACCCGTACCCCTTCGGCCCGGCGCCGACGGTCTTCTGGGATCTTTTCGGGAACGAGGGCCATCCGGTCCGCGCGACGGTGAGCGAGATGGGGCCCCTCCTCCTCGCCCGCATGCTCGGCCTCAACGACACCCAGGAGGGCGTCCTCTCCCTCGCCTTCCGCCTCGCCGACGACGAGGGGCTGCTGCTCCTTGATCTGAAGGACCTGCGCGCCCTCCTCGTCGCCGTTTCCGAGCGCCGCAAGGAACTTTCAGCGGAGTACGGCAACGTCTCGACGGCCTCCGTCGGCGCGATCCAGCGGCGGCTTCTGCAGCTTGAAGAACAGGGCGCGACGCACTTTTTCGGCGAGCCGGCGCTTGAACTTTCCGACCTCATGCGCACGGACGCCGACGGGCGCGGGATCGTCAATGTGCTGATGGCGGACAAGCTGATGGCGACGCCGAAGCTCTATGCGACCTTCCTCCTCTGGCTCCTCTCGGAGCTCTTTGAAGAGCTGCCGGAAGTCGGCGATCCGGAGAAGCCGAAGCTCGTTTTCTTTTTCGACGAGGCGCACCTTCTGTTCAGCGACGCGCCGAAAGCGCTCGTCGAGAAAGTCGAGCAGGTGGTGCGGCTCATCCG
>JBCBJX010000005.1:0-72034 GCA_038522735.1 Pseudomonadota bacterium | reverse complement strand
GCGCGAGGAGTTCCTTGTCGAGGCCTGCTACCACATGCGCGACCGCTTCGAGGCGCGCGAGGTGTACGAAGTCCTGGGGCTGCCCGTGCAGGAGTGCGTCGATCTTGCGGAACAGTCTGGGTACAAACAAATGTACCAGACACACCTCTTCCAGCGCATCGTGCCGATCGTGAAGCAGATCGGCCTCTGGGGCCCGAAAGTCCGGGCCGCCTACGAAGACATGGGCGTCATGCACTACGCCGACACCGACCTCGACGCCCTCTTCAAGTCCGACGAGGACCGCGCGAAGGAGCTCGATGAGCGGCAAGGCTACGTGAAGAGCGTGATCGACGAAGGCGCGAACGCGGTGGCGGCGGAGTAGGGCGGGTCCGACTCAATTTTCTCACCAAATGCATCAATCTGAAAACGGGCCTCATGAGGCCCGTTTTTTTGTTTAAGGGAAGTTGGGAACGATTTCGTTTTTGAAGATCTCGGAAAGTGCAGAGCGGTCGCCCCCTTGGCGAACCGAGTTTCCGGCCAATATCCAACTTCTGAGGGGACAGGGGCGGACTGTTATGACGACTGCGAAGGCGTTCCTAGGCGTCATCGGGCTGGCTCTCGCGGCCTTCGGTTTGTGGGTCCTGCACACCGAGGCCGTGGATCTGCCGGCCGGCATCGCCGTTCAGCCATGGCTGTTCTTCGGCGGCTACTTGGTGCTGACTGGCGCCGCGGTGGTTCCGGCCGCGATCCTGCCGAAAAGCAGCCCCAGCATAGCTTTGGCTCTGGTCCGGTTGATCAGCGCGTTCGTCAACAGTGGACTGGCGATAGTCGATGTCATGGTGGCTGCTGAGTTGGCTCTCCAGGGCGCAGAGTTTTATGTCGCGGCCGGTTGGTTTTTCTCATTCGGCGGAGTAGCGGCCATGGCCGCCTTAGCGTCATTCACGACCGCGGCTGAGGTTGATCAGGTCGGCGACGTCGCGCCAGAAGAGCCCGCCAGCGTCGGGTCGGTCGTCAGGCGACAAACCTCGCTGGGGCTGTTGTATGCTGCGGCATACGGATCTTTGCCGGTTCTCTTTTTTGCCGGGGCGTCGCTCCGGCAGGTGTCAATAGCAGCATTGGAGTCCGGAACATTCAGCGGCTGGCGGGGCGTGATCGAAGCAATGATTTCGCACTCGTACGAGGCTGTTTTGTACGGCGCCGTCATCGCAATCCTGATGTTCGTCGTGGCTGTGGGTTCCGGAGCGCCTGCTTTGATGCGGGCCGCCAAGCTCTCTAGCGCTGCGGCCGCTCGAAGCCCCTTATCGCCCGAGGAGCGAGAGTTTATTGAAGGTTGCAAGGGGAAAATTCTGACATTTATTGAATCGATAAGCGGTTCATCTGCATCGGTCCGCGTGACATATATTTTGACTATATTTTTGTTTTTCTCGATTATTATCACACTTTTTGTATGGGTATCGTTTTTAGATTTTTCTACGCCTAGCGACGAAGTTCTTGCCGCCAGAACACCTCCGGACGGATGGTCGATTTATGTTGATGATATCGGCGTGTCGGGTGTTCTTTTGATCTTTACACTGATTTTGTGGTACGGGGCGGCGATCATGCATCTCGGCATTCGCTGGCCGGCCTTTGGGCTTTACTCGTATCTTCAGGATAATCAGAATTTTGAGCAAAAACTCTCGGAACAGCTCGATTTTGACCTGCGGCTGCGGCGTGTCGTCATGTCCGACGTCTTTGACCCTATGCAGTATCTAATGCGCCTTCATGTAAGTGTGGCGCACGTGTTTACGGTCATCGGGGTTCTTGTGGGAGCTGCTAACCTTGCATTCTATTGGATGGACCAGCGGCACTACGGGGCAATCAGCGCGGACGGAGTAGTCACAATAGATTATTGGTCGGGTGCTGAGTACCTCACTACCCTTGAGGAAGTTCAGGGCGTGAGGCTGCGGTGCCGGGAGTTCGATGACGGCGTCGAGTTAAGCTATGTACTGGAGCTTCCCGCCGCAAGCGCGGCGACCGCTAGCTTTTCAGCAATCTCGTGGAACAACCCGCGCGAAATGCAACGCGGATACCAGCGTGATTTCAGTGCCTGGACGGAGCTTGATGCTGTTTTGCGTCGATTGGGCGTTCCAATCGTAGAGGCGACGGCTCAAAATGTTGCGCCGAGATTTCGCGATCAATACAGAGAAGACGACTGCATAAGCGGATTGCGCGCAGCGCTTGATTTGGAACGCGCGCAACAAGTGATGGCTTTAATGAAAGCAAGTCCGCCAGCGGCCGTCGCTGAGTAGCCTTGCGTTCTTCACGCTCATCCCGCACACCGCCCAGTCGATGACCAAGCGCCTCCATATCCGCACCTACGGGTGCCAGATGAACGTCTATGATTCCGAGCGGATGGCCGGGCTCTTGGCGCCGCTCGGCTACGAGGTCGTGGACGCTGCGGAGGGGGCCGATCTCGTCGTTCTCAATACCTGTCATATCCGCGAGAAAGCCGCGGAGAAGGTCTATTCGGAACTCGGGCGGCTACGCATCCTGAAGGACAAGGCGGAAGCCGCGGGCGGGGAGATGAAAGTCGCCGTCGCCGGCTGCGTCGCCCAGGCCGAAGGCGCGGAGATCCAGGCCCGCGCGCCGGTCGTGGACCTGGTCGTCGGCCCCCAGAGCTATCACAAGCTCCCGGAACTCATCGCCCGCGCTCACCGGGCCGAAGGAAAGGCGCTGGAGACCGAGTTCGACGTCGAGGAGAAGTTCGACCGCCTCTCCGTCGATCGCCGGGCGGACGGGCCGGCGGCCTTCATCACCATTCAGGAGGGCTGCGATAAATTCTGCACCTTCTGTGTCGTCCCCTATACGCGGGGCCCCGAGGTCTCCCGGCCCGTCGACGCGGTGACGGCGGAAGTGCGCGGCCTCGTCGCCCAGGGGGTGAGCGAGGCGACGCTCCTCGGCCAGAACGTCAACGCCTATCGGGGCGCGGCGCCCGCCGGCTCCGGTGCGGACGCCTTCGGCCTCGGCGAGCTTGTTTCGCACCTTGCGAAGATCGACGGCCTCGACCGCATCCGATTTACGACCTCCCATCCGCGCGACATGGACGACGCGCTGATCGACGCCTTCGGGACCGAGCCGAAGCTGATGCCCTATCTTCACCTGCCGGTTCAGTCGGGTTCGGACAAAATCCTCAAAGCCATGAACCGCGGCCACACGGCCGAACGCTATCTGACGATCATCGAGCGGGTCCGGGCGGCGCGGCCCGACATCGCGATCTCCGGCGACATGATCGTCGGCTTTCCCGGCGAAACGGACGAGGAATTCGAAGCGACGATGGAGATCGTCCGGGCGACCAACTACGCCTCCTGCTTCTCCTTCAAATACTCCCGCCGCCCCGGAACGCCCGGCGCCGCCATGGCGAAACAGGTGGCCGAAGACGTGAAGGACGCCCGCCTCGCCCGTTTGCAGTCCCTGCTCAATGAGCAAAAAGACGCTTTCAACGCCGCCCAGATCGGCCGCACCCTGCCGGTGCTGTTCGAGAAGCCGGGGCGCAAGGCCGGTCAGCTCATCGGCCGCTCGCCTTATCTGCAAAGCGTGCATGTTGAGGCTCCGGAAACTATGTTGGGGTCGATTGCAGAGATCGAGATCCTCGAGGCCGGACCGAACAGCCTCGCGGGCCGTCTGTTACAGGCGAAAAAGGACCCAACCGCCGCTTGAGCATCGCCGCCGCGCCGTCCGACGACGACCCCGTCCGCACCGATATTCTGGTGGTGTCCCCTTCGACGCGCGCCCGCGATCTCTGCGGGCCGTCGGACCAGACCCTCGTGCGCATCGAAAACGCCCTTGGGGTGACGCTGAGCCCCCGCGGCGACCGCATCGCCGTGACAGGGGACGGCTATGAGCGCGATCTTGCGCTGAAGGCCCTGCGCGCCCTCGACGATCGCCTGGAGAAGGGCCTCCCCGTCGAGCTCGCCGACATCGACGCCGCCGTCCGCTTCGCGCAGGCCGGCGCCGACACGGGCGCCCGCCAGGTGGAGACGCCGAGGCGGGTGGTGACGGCGCGCACCGCGGCCCAGAGCGCCTACCTCGAAGCCCTCGCAGCCAACGATCTCACCTTCGGCGTCGGCCCCGCCGGCACCGGCAAGACCTATCTCGCCGTCGCGGCGGCCGTCTCCATGCTGACGAAACGGATGGTCGACAAGCTCGTTCTCTGCCGGCCGGCGGTGGAAGCGGGGGAGCGCATCGGCTTCCTGCCTGGCGACATGAAGGAGAAAGTCGATCCCTATCTCCGTCCGCTTTACGACGCCCTCGCCGACATGCTGCACGCGGAACCCCTCAACAAGGCGATGCTCGATGGTCGCATAGAAGTCGCGCCTCTCGCCTTCATGCGGGGGCGGACGTTCACCCGCGCGTTCGTCATCCTGGACGAGGCGCAGAACGCGACCGTCGGCCAGATGAAGATGTTCCTCACGCGCCTCGGCGAAGGCTCGCGGATGGCGGTCACCGGCGACCCGACCCAGACGGACCTGCCGCCGCGGGAGACCTCCGGCCTCGCGGACGCCCTCGGCTTGCTGACGGGGCTCAACGGCGTCTCTGTCGCGCGGTTTTCGGCGGCCGACGTCGTCCGCCATCCGATGGTCGCCCGTATCGTCGACGCCTACGACGCCCGCGAAAAAGCGCTCCGCAAGGGGCCGGCCGCCGTCGTCGACAACATGAAGCCGACCGAATGAGCGGTCCCGAGCCTCACGCCGACCCGCTCTTGGAAGACGAGCGCTGGTCCGCGATCCCGGACCTTCAGAGCCTCGTCGCGGCGGTGGAGAGGGCTGTGGCCGCTGAAGCCGGCGAAGCGCTCGCGCCTTGGTGCGTTCTCTTCACGGACGATGCCGTGCTGCAAAGGCTAAACCGCGACTTCCGCGGAAAAGACGCGCCGACAAACGTCCTGTCGTTCCCCGCCGAAGTCGGGCCCGGTCCGCATGAGGCGGGCCTTGGAGACGTCGCGATCGCGTTCGAAACCGTGGAACGCGAAGCGGCCGAGAAGGACGTTTCCCTTCGCGACCACGCCGCCCACATGCTCGCCCACGGGCTTTTGCATCTGCTAGGTTACGACCATCAGGCCGACGAGGAGGCGGCCGAAATGGAAAAGATTGAAACGCGCGCTCTCGCCCGCCTCGGGATCGCCGACCCCTACGGCCCGCTTGATGCGGACAAGCCGCCGGCTGCAGCGGACGCCGCGATATGAGCGAGCCAGGCCAACCGAACGGCGCTTCCGGCGGGTTCCGCTTGCCCTGGGCGCGCAAAAGGAAAGGCGAAGACGAACTCGTCGAGGCCGTCCAGAACGGCGACGGCGTCGCAAGCGGTTTGCCCGAAGCGAAGCGGGCGATGATCGAGCGCGTGATCGCCTTCGACCAGAAGCGCGTTGTGGACGTGATGGCCCCGCGCGCCGACATCGTGGCGGTCGATATCGAGACCCCGCTCCCGGCCCTCATCCGCGCCTTCTCCGATGCGGGGCATTCACGACTGCCTGTCTACCGCAGCGATCTCGACGATCCTGTCGGCATGGTCCATATCAAAGACGTCATCGGACTTTTGGCCGACCCCGAAGCCGTGGAGGCGAAG
This sequence comes from Pseudomonadota bacterium, assembly GCA_038522735.1. Classification (GTDB taxonomy): domain Bacteria; phylum Pseudomonadota; class Alphaproteobacteria; order Caulobacterales; family Parvularculaceae; genus JBCBJX01. The sequence goes on along the minus strand of JBCBJX010000005.1, from coordinate 66,460 downwards.
CCCGACGCACCGATCCTCGCGAGCCTCGCGCGCCGTGTCCTCTACGCACCGCCCTCCATGTCGATTACGGATCTTCTTTTGCGGATGCAGGCCGCCCGCTGCCATATGGCGCTCGTCGTCGACGAGTACGGCGGGACCGACGGCCTCGTCACGATCGAGGATCTCGTCGAGGAGATCGTCGGCGAAATCAAAGACGAGCACGATGACGAGGAGGACCCGCAGGTGACGGAGCGCCCCTCCGGCGGCTGGGACGCCGATGCGCGGGTCGAACTCGATGATTTCCATGAGGCGACGGGGATCGACGTTTCGATCGAGGATGAGGACGAGGTGGACACCCTCGGCGGTCTCGTCTTCACCCTCGCCGGCCGCATCCCGTTGCGCGGCGAAGTAATCGCTCACCCGGTCGGCGTGGAATTCGAAGTGACCGACGTCGACCCGCGCCGCATCCGGAAGATCCGTATCCGCCGCTCTAAAGCGCCCGCCGAAGTGGCGCTGGCCGGGAGCCCGAGCGCGTGAGCGATGTCGCCTACGGCGGGGCGAGCGTAAAGCGCGCCTTTTCCGCCGCGTTCGCACGCCTCGTTCGGGTGCGCGAAGTTGTGGCGCGGCTCAGCGGTTGGCGGGCCCTCGCAGCGAACGCCGTCGCCGGCGCCGTCGCGGCGAGCGCCTTCGCCCCCCTTTACATCTGGCCGGGGCTCGCGGTCGGGTTCGCGCTCTTCCTCTGGACGCTCGACGGTGCGCGGTCCGGCCCGAAGCCGCTTCGCGCCGGGTTCCTACGCGGCTGGGCGTTCGGCTTCGGCTATTTCATCGTTTCGACCTACTGGATGTCCTTCTCGATGCTGGTGCAGGCGGAGGAATTCGCCTGGATGATGCCGATCGCGATCCTCGGCATGCCCGCCTTCCTCGGGCTTTTCATGGCGGGCGCGGGCCTCGCCGCGACCGCGGTCTCCGGCGGCGCCGGCCGTCGGGCTCTCGCTCTCGCCCTCGCGGTCTCCGCATCGGAGTATCTGCGCGGTCACATTCTGACCGGACTTCCATGGAACCTCGTGGGGCAGGCCCTTGCGGCGCACGCGGCGCCCATTCAACTCGCCGCCTTCATCGGCCCCTACGGTCTCAGCTTCATCGTGATCGGCCTTTCGATCCTGCCGGCGCTCGCCGTGTACGCAGCCTCTCCCCAGCGGGCGGCGCTCCCGGTCGCAGCGGCCCTCGCCGGGCTCGCGGGGCTTTACGCCCTCGGCGGCCTACGCCTCGTCGTTCATCCGCCATCAGACCGGGACGACGTTCTAGTGCGGGTCGTTCAGCCGAGCGTTCCGCAGCGGGAGAAAATCGATCCCGAATTCTACTGGCGCAATCTCGACCGAAATCTTGCGCTTTCGGGAGGGCGATCCGACGAACGCATCACATTCGTCCTCTGGGGCGAGAACGCCGCGCCTTTGATCGCCGACGAGCCGTCGCCGCGGGCCTATGTCTCCGAGGCGCTCCCCGAGGGCGCCGTTCTGCTCGCCGGCTCCGTCCGCAGGATCGAGCGCGACGGGCGGACGCGGTACACGAACGGTTTCGCCGCCCTTGACGCCGACGCAGGAGAAATCCTCGGCGTCTACGACAAGCACCACCTTGTCCCGTTCGGCGAGTACCTTCCCTTTGAAGGCCTCCTGCGCGCCGTCGGGCTCTCGCAACTCGCCCCGTTCGCGGAGGGCCTTTATCCGGGCGACGGGCCGAAGACGCTCGATATCGCGGGCGTGCGCGTCTCGCCTGTCATCTGCTATGAGACGATTTTCCCCGGGTCGATCTATCCGCGGGGCGATCGCCCGAACTGGATCGCGATCGTCACCAATGACGGCTGGTACGGCGACACCTCCGGGCCGCGCCAGCACCTCGACCAGGCCCGCCTGCGGGCGGTCGAAAGCGGGCTCCCGGTGGCGCGGGCCGCCAACACCGGCGTATCGGCGTTGATTGACGGGTACGGACGGTACCGCTTCCGCATCGATCTCTATGAGGCGGACGCGCGCGAGGGCGCGCTCCCTGAGGCCGCGCCGGAGACGCTTTATGCGCGTATCGGCGACGCCGCATACGCACTGATGTTCCTCTCGGCGGCCGCGCTCCTTGCATGGCCGCGCGCGGCGAAATCCTTGACGCGGCGTATTCTCAAGTCCTAGAAATTGTATTGGCGGGGGGAGTTCGCCGCGATCCGCGCCTTTGCGTCAGCTTAGACGGACGCGGCGGCAGCAAGGCCGCTATCGTGACAAAAAAATCGCCGAACCCGGTCGATCACCATGTGGGCGCGCGCGTCCGCATGCGTCGCATGCTGCTTGGCGTCAGCCAGGACAAACTCGGCGACGCCCTCGGCCTCACGTTCCAGCAGGTGCAGAAATACGAAAAGGGCGCGAACCGCATCGGCGCAAGCCGGCTCTACGATATCGCCCGCATTCTCGACGTGCCGGTTCAGTATTTCTTCGACGACCTGCCGGGTGATGACGCCGCGTCCGGCTTCGCCGAGGCCGACGGCGCCTACGCCGCCCATGACGAGACGACGCGCTTCATGACAAGCGCGGAAGGCGTGGAGCTCTGCCGGGCCTTCGCGGCCATCCGCGACACCGGCGTGCGCCGCCGCGTGCTCGACCTCGTCAAAGCGCTTTCTGATCCGGCGGAGTCCGGCAAGTCCGACGCTAAGCGCGCCGCCGACGCCTGAACGCCGCGAGCCGTTGGACAAAGCGCCAGCCTGTCGATATGACCGCATAAAGAAATCTTTATATGAAGGTCCGACATGCAGCGCAGCGACTATCTCTTCACATCCGAAAGCGTCTCCGAAGGGCACCCGGACAAGGTTTCCGATCGCATTTCGGACGCCATCGTCGATCTGATGCTCGCGAAGGAGCCGGAGGCGCGCGTTGCGGTCGAGACGCTGACGACGACCAATAAAGTCGTCCTGGCCGGCGAGATCCGTGGCCCCGCATCCCATGACGAAATGATCGCGACGGCCCGCCGCGCGATCAAAGAAATCGGCTACGAGCAGAAAGGCTTCCACTGGGACACCTGCTCGATCGATTGCTACGTTCACGAACAGTCCGCCGACATCGCCGTCGGCGTCGACGCAGCAGGCGCGAAAGACGAGGGCGCTGGCGACCAGGGCATCATGTTCGGCTACGCGGCGAATGAGACCGATGAGCTGATGCCGGCGCCGATCTACTACGCCCACCGGGTCCTCCAGGCCCTTGCGGAGGCCCGCCATGGCGGCGAGCGCCGCCTCGGACCGGACGCAAAAAGCCAGCTCACCGTCGCTTACGAAAACGGCCGGCCTAAGAGGGTCGACACCATCGTCGTCTCCACCCAGCACCTCGTCGACATGTCGTCGGCGGAGGTCCGCGAGATGATCGAGCCGCATGTGCGGGACGCGATCCCGGACGGCTGGATCGACGATAAAACGATCTGGCACGTAAACCCGACGGGCCGCTTCATCATCGGCGGCCCGGACGGCGACGCCGGCCTCACCGGCCGCAAGATCATTGTCGACACCTATGGCGGCGCGGCGCCCCATGGCGGCGGCGCGTTCTCGGGCAAGGACCCGACGAAGGTCGATCGCTCCGCCGCCTACGCCTCGCGCTATCTGGCGAAGAACGTGGTCGCGGCGGGCCTCGCCGAGCGCTGCCTGATCCAGCTTTCCTACGCCATCGGCGTCGCGGAGCCGCTTTCCGTCTACGTCGATACTTACGGCACGGGCGAGGTCGCGCCGGAGAAACTCGAATACGCGATCCGCGAGGTCATGCGCCTGTCGCCACGCGGCATCCGCGAGCATCTCGGCCTCAACAAGCCGATCTATGAGCGGACCGCCGCCTACGGACATTTCGGCCGGACGCCGGACGCCGACGGCGGCTTCTCCTGGGAGAAGACCGATCTCGTCGACGCCCTGAAGTCCGCCCTTTAGGAACTTGGCGGACGAGGCGGGGCCGCAAAGCGAGGCGCCGGGCTACGACCCGCGCCTTTACGGCCGCCAGCGCAACAAGAACGTCAAACCGCGCCAGATCGCGCTGCTCGACGCGGCGCTCGCCAAATGGGCCGCGCCCGACCCGGCGGCGGGGACCGTCGTTCCGGCGGACATCGCGCCTGAAGCGGCGGAAGTCTGGCTCGAAATCGGCTTCGGCGGCGGCGAGCATTTGGCGTCCGTTGCGGCTGCGCGCCCGGATGTCCTGATGCTCGGCGCCGAAACCTTCATGAACGGCGTCGCGCGCTTCCTCGCCCATATCGAAGACGAGGGTCTCCAGAACATCCGCATCCACTACGGCGACGCGCGCCCGCTTCTTGAAGCGCTCACGCCCGCTTCGATCGATCGCCTTTATGTTCTGCACCCGGATCCTTGGCCGAAGCGCCGCCACTGGAAGCGCCGGCTGCTGTCGCGCTGGTTTCTCGACGCGGCGGCGCGGGTGCTGAAGCCGGGCGGCGTACTGCGCGTCGCATCGGACATTCCGAGCTATGTGGAGTGGACCCTGATGCACGCCCTGGCGCATTCGGGCTTCCGGTGGACGGCGCGGCGCGCCGCAGACTGGCGGACGCGTCCCGTCGATCAGCCGACGACGCGCTATGGCGCGAAATCTGAACGCGAGGGCCGGGTCGCCGCCTATCTCGCCTTCGAGCGGCTCTAGGCGGCTTCACAACTCTGCGGGGCTGGCGCCAGCCGCCGCCGGGCGTGTTAAGGGCGGGGCGAGGGGTCCGGAGATCAGATCGATGACGCGTTCCGTCGCGCGCCTTGCAGCGCTCGTTTTTACCGCCGTTTGTCTCAGCTCCTGCGTGCGCCTGACCATCGCGTGGGCGCCGCTTGCGCCGCGCGGCGCCGAGGCCCGTCCGGACGTGCTGGCGGAGTTCGCGGCCGACGCGCCCGTTGCGTCCGTCGCCGACTGGGAGGAGCGCCGCGCTCCTTTGCTTCGCGGCGCCTTCGAGCGGGACGTCTACGGGGCCGCGCCGAGGCTCGTCGGCGTGCGGAAGTCGGCGGTGCGCCCGCTCGACGGCTCCGTCTACGGAGACGGCGTCGTCGCTGAGGAGTGGACGGTGGAGTTCACGGTCGAGACGGCGGCGGGCGAGCGCGAAGAGGCCCGTTTCTTCGCCGACATCATCCTGCCGCCGGGCCCCGGACCGCATCCGGCGATCCTGAAGCAGAGCTTTTCCAGTCGGGCGAGCGCGCTACCCGATATGGACGTCTCCGCGCCGGACGGCGGTCCACGGCCGGAGGGCGCCGGCGAGATTCCGGGGATCTTCCTGTTCGTGTTCGGACGCTACATCATGGAGCCGCCTGTCGAAATGATCGTCGGTCGCGGCTACGCCCTCATCCTTCTCTACCCGTCGGAAGTCGCGCCCGACGCAAGAGAGCCGGGTCTCGCGGCTCTTTCCCGACTATCGGGTCGGGACGACGACCAACTGGATCGCTGGGGCGCGGTCGGGGCCTGGGCTTTCGTCCACTCGCGGATGGTCGATCTTCTCGACGCCGATCCGCGCTTCGACGATGATGCGACAATCGCCTACGGACATTCGCGCTACGGCAAGTCGGCTCTCGTCGCCGCAGCCTATGACGAGCGGATCGACGGCGTTCTCTCTCATCAGTCCGGCACCGGCGGCGCGTCCTTGAACAGGAAGAAGCCCGGCGAAAGCGTCAAATCGATCACGAAGTCCTACCCGCACTGGTTTTCGCCGGCTTACGGAGCGTTCGGCGGGCGAACGAAAGAGATGGAGATCGATCAGCACCAGTTGCTCGCCTTGATCGCGCCGCGGCCGATCCTCCTCGGCAACGCCCGCCGGGACGTCTGGTCCGATCCCAACGGGGCCTTCCGGGCGGCGCAGGGCGCGAACCCCGCGTATGCGCTCTACGGCTCGCGCGGGATGACTGCGGAGCGGCTGGACGAGTTCCGGCCGGCCGACGACATCGCGTTCTGGATCCGTCCGGGAACTCATGGCGTGACGGAAGAGGACTGGCCGGTTTTCCTCGAATTTCTCGACGCGCACTTCCGATAAGCGCGCCTTGTTTACGCGCCGAAGGCGTCGATTTCCTCAAGAAGCTCCGGAATGTCGTCGGCGAGGGCCCGCGCTTCTGCCAGGCGGCGTTGCGCGACGTCTTTGCGTCCCCGAAGCTCGGCGATTTCCGCCTCGCGCAGCTTCAGTTTGACGCTGGTCCGGCGCAGCTCCTTCTGTTTCTGGGCGAACAAACGCGCGCCGACATCGGCGAGCGCTTCGGCTTCGCCTTCCGCCGAGATTGTCTCCGGATAGGCGCCCATGTCCGTCGTGAAGAGGGTCTCGCGATCCGGCGTCCAGCGAGAGCGGACCCGCTCGTTGATCTCAGCGAAACGCATGAGGAAGGCTTCGGCCTCGGCCCGCGTCACCGTTCGTCCTCGGCCGGCGAAGAAAGTCTCGAGAAGCTGGACCGCGTTGCCGCGCACGCGCTTTTGGTCCTCGCCGGGTTCGGTCAGGCGGTTAAGTGATGCGAGGAAGCGCTGCGCCGGCGCGGACAGGGAGACATTCCTTCTGGGAACAGGTTTCAGATCGAGGTCGTCGCCGAGGCCCGCCGCAGCACGAAAATCTGAGATGATGTCGTCGCCTTCCAGCGCCGCGCGTTCATAGATACGGACGGTGACGGCGTCCTCGCCGAAGGCCTCCGCATACTCGCTCAGCATGCGATCGTAATCATAATAATACGGCGTCTTTGGTCCGGGCTTCGGAAGCGGAGACGCGGCGTCGGCCTTCTGGAAGCGGAGCGCCGTCGAATACAGGCTGAGGGCGAGTTCGTCCTGTCTGCGCAGATAGCAGAGGATCTCGATCCGCTCGGCGAACGGCTCAAGAAAGGCGCGAAGCCGCCGCTTTTCCTCAACCGTGTGGAGGCGCGAATGCAGATGTTCGCTTGAAAGCAGGATCGTGCGGGGGCTGACGGCCTCGACTTCATGGGCGAGTTCGGTTTCAAGGCGCGCCCGCAAATCGGCCACCGCATCCGCGCCCGGTTCGATCCCGAAATAGCGCCGCGCGTCGTCCCGGCGCTCATCGGCCTGGGCGTAGGCGGGAAGGCCGATATGGGTCTCGCGTCCGAGGCATTCCGGGTAAAGAACGCCGGCCGCCGCGAGGCTTGCTCGATTGGCGGCGAGGAAGGCCTGTACGCTGGTGGTGCCGGTTTTCTCAACGCCGATATGGACGACGGCGCAGGCGGCGGGTCGGAAGTTGGTCATCGGCTCGAAAAAGGCGCGTTGCGCTGAAAGCGCAAGGGGTGATGACAATGCTGAAAAAAATCACTATCTTATTGATAGTTTCGGATTTCATCGAAGCGGCGCGCCCCCGGGCGCAGCCGCTTTTTTGTTGCTTCGCGCCGCCGTCGCGGCGCAGCGGAAATTGGACCAGAGGCACGTGCGCAAGGGCGAGGACTCGCTTGTTTCGCTGATCGAACCGGTGGCCGAAGGCCTCGGCTACGAGCTCGTGCGCGTGCGCATGACCGGCTCCTCCACGCGGACCCTGCAGGTGATGGGGGAGCGCCCGGACGGGACCATGAGCGCGAAGGACTGCGCGACCCTCTCCCGGGCGCTGTCGCCCGTTCTCGACGAGGTCGATCCGATCCCGGGCGCTTACGTGCTGGAGGTCTCCTCCCCCGGCGTTGACCGCCCGCTCACCCGGCTGAAGGATTTCGAGCGCTGGGAGGGCTTCGAGGCGAAGCTGGAACTCGACCGGATGGTCGAGGGTCAGAAGCGTTTCCGCGGCGTCCTGGCGGGCGTCGAGGAGGGTGCTGTCGGCGTCGATCTGGATGGTGAGGAGGAGACCGCGTTCTTCCCCGCTGAGTGGATCGCCTCGGCGAAGCTCGTCCTCACGGACGATCTCATGGAAGCGGCGCGTCTCGCCCAGCCGCAGCCGCAGATGGAATTCGATCCGGACGCCCTCGATCTAGAGGCGGCCGATGAAGACGACACTTCAGAAAACGGAGAAGAAGAATGAGCGCCGTCAGCGCCAACCGGCTTGAACTTCTGCAGATCGCGGACGCCGTCGCCCGCGAAAAATCGATCGACAAGGTCCTCGTCATCGAGGCGATGGAGGAAGCGCTCTCCCGCGCCGCCCGCGCCCGCTATGGTGCGGAAACCAACGTCCAGGCCGAAATCAATCCTGATACGGGCGAACTGCGCCTCTGGCGCCTCATGGAGGTGGTCGAGGAGGTCGAGAACGATTCGGCGGAGATCACGCTGGAGACCGCGCGGGCCCGCAATCCGGAGGCTGAAATCGGGGATTTTCTCTCCGACCCCCTGCCGCCGATCGAGTTCGGCCGCCAGCAGGCCATGGGCGCGAAGCAGGTCATCACCCAGAAAGTCCGCGAAGCCGAGCGCGACCGTCAGTTTGAAGAATATAAAGACCGGGTCGGCGAGATCATGTCCGGCATCGTGAAGCGGATCGAATACGGCCATGTGATCGTCGATCTCGGCCGGGCCGAAGCGATCATCCGCCGCGACCAGCAGCTGATGCGCGAGGCCTACCGCCAGGGCGACCGCGTTCGCGCCTATCTCGCCGAGGTGCGCCGGGAGCCGCGGGGCCCGCAGATCTTCCTCTCCCGCTCGCATCCGCAATTCATGGCGAAGCTCTTCGAGCAGGAGGTGCCGGAGGTCTATGACGGCGTCATCGAGATCAAGGCGGTCGCCCGCGACCCGGGCTCGCGCGCGAAGATCGGCGTGATGAGCCACGACAGCTCGATCGACCCGGTCGGCGCCTGCGTCGGCATGCGCGGCTCGCGCGTGCAGGCGGTGGTGAACGAGCTCGGCGGCGAGAAGATCGACATCGTTCCGTGGTCGCCTGATGTTGCGACCTTCGTCGTCAACGCCCTCGCGCCCGCGGAGGTCGCCAAAGTCGTTCTCGACGAGGAATCCGAGCGTATCGAGGTCGTGGTGCCGGACGAGCAACTGTCGCTCGCCATCGGCCGCCGCGGCCAGAACGTCCGCCTCGCCGCCCAGGTGACGGGCTTTGAAATCGACATCATGACGGAGGAAGAAGAGAGCGCGAAGCGTCAGGAAGAGTTCAAACAGCGCACGGAGCTCTTCATGGAAGCGCTCGACGTCGACGACATCATCGCCGGCCTTCTGGTCTCGGAAGGCTTCACCGCGATTGAGGACGTCGCCTATGTCGAGATGGAGGAGATCGCTGAGATCGAGGGCTTCGACGAAGACACGGCCGCGGAATTGCAGGCGCGCGCCAACGAGCACCTCGAAAAACTCGCCGCCGAACTCGATGCGAAGCGCAAGGAGCTCGGCGTCGCGGACGATCTTGTCGCCCATGAGGGGATCACCCTGCAGATGGCGGTGAAGCTCGGCGAAGAAGATGTGAAGACGCTGGAAGATTTCGCTGGTTGCGCCACGGACGATCTCATCGGCTGGACCGAGCGCGTCGACGGGGAGCGTAAGCATTACGACGGGTACCTCGAGGAGTTCAAACTGAAGCCCGAGGTCGCCGAAGACATGGTGATGCGCGCCCGCGTCGCCGCCGGCTGGCTCACCCAGGAAGAGTACGACGCCATGCTTGCGGGCGACGGCGAAGAGGAAGTCGAGGAGGTCGATGGCGTCTTCGCCTGACGGCCGAGCGCCGACCAAGCCGGGGCCTGAGCGCACCTGCATCGCGACGGGAGAGGCCGGCGCGCCGGACGCGATGATTCGGTTCGTGCGCGGACCCGATGGCAGCGCGGTGCCGGATCTTGCGGGCAAGCTTCCTGGCCGCGGCGCCTGGGTCGGCGCCAACCGCGCGGCGCTGGAGCGAGCCGCGGCGCGCAAGGCGTTCTCCCGCGCCTTCAAAGCCGAGACGAGCGCGAGCGGCGACCTCGTTGAAGCGGTCGAGGCCGGGCTTGCGGATCGGGTGCTGAACGGTCTTGGTCTCGCACGCCGCGCAGGCGCGGCGGTTCTCGGCTTCGAGCAGGTGCGCGAGGCGCTGCGGAAAGGCGGTTTGTCGGCTGTGTTCGAGGCCGCGGACGGAGCCGAGGACGGCCGATCGAAGGTTCTGGGGCTTGCCTTTCGCGCCCGAGAGCCGATTTTGGTTATCGGATGCTTTGATTCCGCAGCCTTGGGCTTGGCCTTGGGGCGGGGTCGTGTGGTACATGCAGCCGTGCATGTCGGCGCAGCGGCCCGCGGGGTCGCACGTGATGCGCGCCGGCTGGCGGGTTTTCGGGCCTTGGTTCCGGAGAGTTGGCGGGGTTCCGGCCTCCCTCTCTCCTGAAGCGCGAGGGAAGCGCGAGGCGGCGCGCCGGCATCGGCGGCCGCGTTTCTGCGCTTCACACGAGATTGAAAGTACGATCGCGGCGTCGGCTGCGGGTGTGGAGAACGAATGAGCGACAACGTCGACACTAAGTCGAAATCGGAAGGCCGCAAGCCGCTGACCCTCCGCAAGACGGAGACGGGCGCGGTGAAGCAGAGCTTCTCTCATGGCCGCACAAAGACTGTCGTGGTCGAAAAGAAGCGGCGCCGTCCGAACCAGCCCGAGCCTGGCGCAACGACGGTCCGCAAAGCCGAGCCGGCCAAGCCCGCCGCGAAGAAAGCGACGGCCGAAAAGCCCGCGCCGACGGTCGAGAAAAAAACGCCGCCGCGTTCCGCCGCAGCAAGCGCGGCGGCGGCCGACGGCGCGAAGCGCAAGGGCGCGGTGCTCCGCACCCTGTCGGACGATGAAAAGAAAGCCCGCGCGGTCGCGCTGCAGAAGGCGAAGAAAGATTCCAACGCCCGCAAGGCTCGCGAAGACGAAGAGCGCAAGGCGCGCGAAGCCCGTGAGGCCGAGGAACGCGCGCGCCTTGAAGATGAGCGCAAGCGTCAGGCTGAAGAAGACGAGAAGCGCGCCAAAGAGGCCGAGGAGCGCGCGAAGGCTGAAGAAGAGGCGCGCCAGCAACTCGAAGCCGAAGACGCCGCCCGTAAAGCCAAGCGCAACTCGTCGAAGACCGAGGTGCGAGACGTCGGCGAGAAAGTCCGCGACGAGAAAGCGGGCGAGCCCCGCGCAGCGGACCCGGAAGATCCGCTCGCCCAGCTCGGCGGACGCATCAAGACGAAGCGCAGCTTCGGCGCCGACCGTCAGGACACGGCGAAGAAAGCCGAGCCGCGCCGGCGCACCGGCAAGCTGACGATCGCGAACGCCCTCGACGACGACGAACGCCAGCGCTCCCTCGCCTCCGTGCGCCGCGCCCGCGAGAAGGAAAAGCTCGCCCGCCAGCAGCGCTCCGGCGGTCGCGAGCAGGTACTGCGGGAAGTCATCATCCCCGACACCATCACGGTGACGGAACTCGCCCAGCGGATGGCCATGCGCGCCGTCGATCTCATCAAGGCCATGATGAAGCAGGGCCAGATGGTGACCGCGAACGACATCCTCGACGCCGACACCGCGCAGCTCATCGCCGAAGACCTCGGCCATCAGGTGAAGCGGGTCTCCGAGTCCGACGTCGAGGAGGGCCTCGGCGGTGCGGCGGACGACGAAGCGGACCTAGCGCCGCGTCCGCCGGTCGTCACGATCATGGGCCATGTCGATCACGGCAAGACGTCGCTCCTCGACGCCATGCGGAACGCTAATGTCGTCGACGGCGAAGCGGGCGGCATCACGCAGCATATCGGCGCTTATCAGATCGAGACGAACGGCCAGAAAATCACGTTCCTCGACACGCCGGGTCACGCCGCCTTCACGCAGATGCGCGCGCGCGGCGCGAAGGTGACGGACATCGTCATCATCGTCGTCGCCGCGGACGACAGCGTCATGCCGCAGACGATCGAAGCGATCAGCCACGCCAAGGCGGCGGGCGTTCCGATCATCATCGCCATCAACAAAGTCGATAAGCCGGACGCCGACGCGAACAAGGTGCGTACGGACCTTCTGCAGCATGAGATTCAGGTTGAATCCATGGGCGGCGAGATCCAGGACGTCGAAGTTTCCGCGATGCAGAAGCTGAACCTCGACGGGCTGCAGGATGCGATCCTTCTCCAGTCGGAACTTCTGGAGCTCAAGGCGAACCCCAAACGCGCCGCCGAAGGCGCGGTGGTCGAGGCGCAGCTCGATAAAGGCCGCGGCCCGATCGCGACGCTTCTTGTTCAGTGCGGCTCCCTGAAGCGCGGCGACGTGTTCGTTTGCGGCGCCGAATGGGGCAAGGTTCGCGCACTGGTCGACGACAAAGGCAAGCAGCTGAAAGAGGCGGGTCCGGCGCTCCCCGTCGAGGTCCTCGGCCTCAACGGCGTGCCGGAGCCGGGCGACCAGTTCGTGGTCGTCGAGAACGAGGCGCGCGCCCGGGAGGTCGCGGAATTCCGTCAGCGGAAGAAGCGCGAGAAAACCGTTGCGAAATCCGTCGGCACGTCCCTTGAACAGATGATGGCGCAGCTGAAGGACGCCGAGCTCAACGAACTGCCGATCGTCATCAAGGGCGACGTGCAGGGCTCGGTGGAGGCGATCATCGGGTCGCTCGACAAACTCGCCACCGAGGAAGTCCGGGTGAAGATCCTGCACTCCGGCGTCGGCGGCATCTCCGAAAGCGACGTCATCCTCGCCGAAGCCTCCGGCGCGCCGGTGATCGGCTTTAACGTGCGGGCCAATAAAGACGCGCGGATCGAGGCGGAGCGCTCGGGCGTCGAGATCCGGTATTACTCCGTGATCTACGATCTCATCGATGATCTGAAGGACACCCTCTCCGGCATGCTGTCGCCGGAGATCCGCGAGGAGTTCATCGGCAACGCCGAAATCCTCGAGGTCTTCAACATCACCAAGGTCGGCAAAGTCGCCGGCTGCCGGGTGGTCGAGGGCCGCGTGAAGCGGGGCGCGAAAGTGCGCCTCATCCGCGACAGCGTCGTCATCCACGAAGGAACGCTCTCCCAGCTGAAGCGCTTCAAGGACGATGTCGACGACGTGCCGATGGGTCAGGAATGCGGCATGAGTTTCGCGAATTACGACGACCTGAAAGTCGGCGATACGATCGAGTGCTTCGACGTTCAGGAAATTCAGCGCACGCTCTGATTTTCTGGTTCAGGAGGCGGCGACTTGGCCTCGCGCTTTTCATCCAAGGGTCCGTCCCAGCGCCAGCTGCGGGCGGGCGAACTCATTCGGCACGCCCTGTCGGAGGCGTTCCTGCGCGGCGAGGTTCACGCCCCCGCCCTGCGCGGGCTCGACATGACGGTGACCGAGGTGCGCGCCTCGCCGGACCTTCGGAACGCCACCGTCTTCTGTACGACGCTCGGCGGACGTGATGTCGACGAAGCGATCCGTAAGCTGAACGCTGCGGCCGGCGCCGTTCGCGGTGTTCTGGGGCGGAAGATCGATTTGAAGTTCACGCCGGCGCTCACCTTCAAGCGCGATGAGAGCTTCGACGAGGCTCGACGCATCGACACGCTTCTCTCAAGCCCGGACGTCCGTCGCGATCTGAAACCCTCGTCCGGCGACTAGGCGGTTTTCCTCGGCGGCTCGGCGACGTCGCTGTGGCGCGCGCCTGCGTAACGGGCGAGGATTGCAATCAGCGCTTCGCGCCGGACGGGCTTCGCCAGATGATCCGTCACGCCTGATTTCAGATATCGATCGACCTGATCGCGCATCACGTTGGCTGTGAGGGCGACGACGGGAACGTCCTGGTTCGGACCGCTTCGGGCGCGAAGGGCGAGCGTCGCGTCGACGCCGTCGAGAACCGGCATCTGGACGTCCATGAGAACCAGGTCGAGCGCCTCCTCCGCGAGCGCCGCGAGGGCCTCCTCGCCGTTTTCGACCATGACGAGATCGATCGGTTCGCCCTTGAGAAGCGAGGCGACGACGAGCCGGTTGATGTCGTTGTCCTCGGCGAGAAGGACGCGCATGCGGTCGAGGCCGCCTGTCGCGGCGTCGCGCGCGACCGGCCGGATTTCCGGCGCGCGCCGGGCGGGAACCGCGACCGTAAAGATGGAACCGCCGCCGTCCCGCGGCGCGTAGACGACGTCGCCGCCCATTAGCCGGGCGAGACGTCGGCAGATGGAGAGCCCGAGCCCCGTCCCGCCATAGCGCCGGGTCGTCGACGCGTCGGCCTGCACGAACGCTTCGAACAGGAACGGCGCGCGATCGGCGGGCACGCCGCAGCCCGCGTCCTCCACGGAGAAGATGAGCGAACCGTCCCGTTCCTCCGCAATAACTGCGACGCTCCCCGTCGCTGTGAACTTCACGGCGTTGGACAGGAGGTTGAACAGGATCTGCCGCAACCGCGTGGGATCGGCGTACACGTGATAGTCGGGCGAGAGGTCGCTCGTGATCGAAAAATCGAGGCCTTTGGCTCTCGCGCTCTCAGCCCACAGCCCTTCCGCGTCCGCGAGCAGATCGCGGATGCAGACCGGGCGGTCCTCAAGATCGAGCCGGTTCGCTTCGATCTTCGAATAGTCGAGAATGTCGTTGATGACCGTCAGAAGGACGTTGCCGGACGATGCGAGGACGCCGGTGAGCTTTCTTTGTTCATCGTCCAGCGGCGTGCGCTGGAGCGCCTGCGCTGCGCCGAGAACGCCGTTGAGGGGGGTGCGGAGTTCATGGCTCATCATGGCGAGGAACCCGTCCTTCGCCGAGTTCGCCGTTTCCGCGACGAGCCTCTGCTGGCGCGCCGTCTCGCGCTCGGCGACCATGGTGAGGAACGAGGCGCGGTTGCGCTTATAGGCCTTCACCAGGTGCCCGATATAAAGCGCGATCGGGACGAAAAATCCGACGGCGCGGCCTAATCCGAACTGCGAGGTCACCGCGAAGTCTAGCGCCGGCAACGCGATCAGAACGCTGGTATGCGGAATAAACCCGGACAGAAACAGCGCTCGATCGTGGTGCATGTGGATGACCACGTGGATCAGCGCGCCGCACATCACAAGAATGGCGCTGGTCGGGCCGAAGCCTTCGAACCCGAACCACAGAATGACGCCCGCCGCCCCGTAGACGTAGGTTGCAACGGTGGTGTTGATCAGGATCGTCCAGCGCTCGCGCGCCGTCAGCGGTGCGACGCGGTCGACGTCCCGGACCGCCGCGTTCACTTTGTGGTCGATCGCCTGCGTGATGACGACGGCTGCGCCCCACAGCACGCCGATGATCGGCGAAACCCCGAATGCAAAGAGAAGCGTGCCGATGGCGGCGAAGAAGAAGCGCGTTTTCAGCTCCGCCGCGCGCTCGATCGCGGTCCGGCGAAAGCCTTCAAGGCCGCCGTCCGCGGGCTCGCGGTTGAGATCGGGTTCCGACGCCATTCGTGTTGATCCTGCGTGTCGCTCGCGCTGCTCGGCGGAAGTATGCCGCCGACGCCTTGCGATCTTCTTGACGCCGCTTGACCCGCGAGACGCCCTGTGGGAGCCCCCGCGTCCCTGAAATCGCGGCCTCTTCGTCCGATCCGAAGCGGCCGAAGGAGGTTCGCCATGGCGCGGCGCAAGCGCGGCCGGGACGTTCACGGCTGGCTTATTCTGGACAAAGCCTACGATGTCGGCTCGACGCAGGCGGTCGGGAAGGCGCGCCGGCTGTTCGATGCGAAGAAAGCAGGTCACGCCGGCACCCTCGACCCTCTGGCGACGGGCGTCCTCCCGATCGCGTTCGGCGAAGCGACCAAAACCGCGCCCTACGTCCAGGATGGGGAAAAAACATACCGGTTCGCCGCCCGGTTCGGCGTCGCCACAACGACGGACGATCTGGAAGGCGAGGTGATCGCGCGATCGGACGTTCTTCCGACGTCGGAAGCGATCGAGGCGGCTCTCCCGCGTTTTACCGGGAGCATTGAGCAGCGTCCGCCGCAATTCTCCGCCGTGCGGGTCGGCGGCGAGCGGGCCTATGATCTGGCGCGGGCCGGCGAGGCGGTGGAGATCGCAAGCCGACCGGCCTTCGTCGCCGCTTTTCGACTGCTCGCCATGCCGGCGCCGGACACGGCTGAATTCGAGGCGCGGACAGGAAAGGGCGTTTACGTGCGCTCGCTTGTGCGCGATCTCGCCGAAGCCCTCGGTTCCCACGCCCACGTCGTCGAACTGCGCCGCACTGCAGTCGGCCCGTTCACCGAGGGAAACGCTGTCGCGATGGCGGAACTGGAGGCGGCGGATCCCGACGAGCGCGACGCGATGCTCGAAGGCGTCGACAGCGTCTTCGCCGACTACCCGCAGGCGAGCGTCGATGGAACGGCGGCGGCGCGCCTGCGCAACGGGCAGACCGCCGTCATGGCGCCGGTCGACGCACGCGGTGTAAGGGCCGGCGAGGCCGGAGCGCTTGAAACCGTCTTCGTCACCTGCGAGGGCGATCCGGTGGCGATCTGCGCGCTCGACGGCCTCGCTCTGAAGCCGACGCGCGTTTTCAGTTTCTAGACCGCAATGCTCCGCGCCCGGCTCTCGTTGCGGCAGAGGTCCGAGACGACGGTGATCAAGTCGTCGATGATGATTGGCTTCGACAGATAGTTCGTCGCGCCGTCCCTCAAGTAGGTTGTGCGCAGATCTTCCGTTGCATTCGCCGTCAGCATGACGATCGGGATATCCGCATACGCTGCGCCGCTCGCCCGGATCGCCCGCAGCGCCTCGTCGCCGGTCATCACCGGCATCTGAACGTCCATCAGCACAAGATCGTATTCACCCTCCCCATCGAGGGCCTCGAGGGCCTCGCGCCCGTTCTCGACCACGTTGATAGAGCAGCCGATCGGCTCAAGCGCCAGCCGGACGATCTCGGCGTTGACGGCGATGTCTTCCGCGAGAAGGACGCGCCCAAGTGCGGTTCCGTTTTGAACTGTTTTGACGGGTGCGGACGAGACGGGTCGGGGCTCGGCGACCTCCATCGGCAATTCGAACCAGAAGAGCGCCCCGCCCTCCGGCGCCGCGTCGCATCCGATGCGCCCGCCGGCGAGTTCCACGATCTCCCGGGTGATCGCGAGGCCGAGCCCAGCGCCGCCGTGGCGTCTGCGGGCCGAGGCGTCCGCTTGCCGGAACCGGTCGAAGACGTGCTCGCGCTTTTCTTCCGGAACGCCGGGTCCGGTATCCTCTACTTCGAACCGGAGGCCGTCGGTCAGCCCGCGCACCCGGACGCACACGCGCCCGCTTCCCGTGAACTTGATCGCGTTTCCGAGGAGGTTGACCAGCACCTGCCGGAGGCGCGCAGCATCCCCGATGCGCGGGACGTCGCTTCCGGCCGCGAACTCCGAGGTGAGGGCGAGACCTTTGGCCGTCGCGAGGCTTAGCACCGTGTCGAGAGCCTGGGAGACGATGGCCGCCGGTTCGAACACGTCCCGATCAAGTTCCAGCATGCCCGCCTCGATCTTCGAAAGATCGAGGACGTCGTTGATCAGCGCCAGCAACGTCTCCCCGGAGGCGAGGATGACGTCCACGCAGCGCTGTTGCTCCGTTTGCAGATCGGACCTCTCCAGAACCTGCGCCATGCCCAGAACGCCGTTGAGGGGGGTGCGGATTTCATGGCTCATATTGGCGAGAAACTCGGTCTTCAGCGTGTTGGCTTCTTCGGCGCGCTTGAGCTCCGCCTCGGCCTTTTCGCGAGCCGCAATCAGTTCTGTGACGTCGGTGTTCGAGCCGATGACGCGTGCGGCCCGCCCGTCCGCGTTACGCTTCGCTTTCGCCCGGGACCGCCACCAGCGCCATGACCCGTCGGCGGCGCGGATGCGATAGGCGACGTCCCAGACGGAGTCCGTCTTCAAAAAGTCGAGGTAGCGCGGGCCGATCACCTTCAAATCGTCGGGGTGGACCTTATTGAACCACCATTGCGGCGTGACGCCGGCCTCGACGGGCGCGCCGAGCATCTCGAAATTCCGGTCGGAGTAGAACTCCGTCCCGTTTTCGAAATCGATGTCGAAGATGCCGTCGTTGGCGCCGGCGATCGCAAGCTGGAAGCGCTCGCGCTCCATTTCAGCTTCGGTCTTCGCGCGCTCGATTTCTGCGGCGGCGGCTTTTTCCCGCGTGATGTCGACGATGTAGCCGTGCCAGAGCACGCCGCCGTCGGGCAGCGCTTCCGGCCGGCTTTCCCCGTAGAGCCACAACACGCCCTTGTCGGGGTGGTTGGCGCGGTACTCGCTCCGCCACGTCGTCAGCTCCGCGGCGGAGCGGTTGATCGCTCGGCTGACCTCTTCGAAATCGTCTTCATGGATGACGGCGTAGACCGGGTCGGCGCTTTCGGTGATGTCGGCTGGATCGACGCCGTAGACGTCGGCGATGCCGGGGCTCGCATAAGGAAAGCAGGCGCTCCCGTCCGGCCGCAGGAGAAACTGGTAGAGGACGCCCGGAACATGGGCGGCGATTTTCTCGAGCTTCTTATCGTCGTCCATCGGGGCCGCCGCGCGCCATGTCGGAGTTGAGCGGAGGGTACCGCCGCCGTTCAAAACGGCGGGTTAATCCGCCGAAACGCAGTTTTGACACATTCTCTTAACGTAAATGGGGGGTAATCCGCGATGCGCGTCGATTACGCTGGACAAGCGCCGTCGCCGACATGATAACCCGGCTCCTCCTTAGAGTATCAGGAGCCCGACCTGGCTGGACGGCGTCCCGGCCAGGCCGCCAATCGCGACGCCGGATGTAAGGTGAAAACCCATGTCCATTACGCCTGAGCGCAAAGCAGAACTTGTCCGCGAATATGCGACGAACCAGGGCGACACCGGCTCGCCCGAGGTGCAGGTGGCGATCCTTTCGGAACGCATCTCCAACCTCACCGAACACTTCAAAGGCCACAAGAAAGACAACCACTCCCGTCGCGGCCTTCTGAAGATGGTCTCCCAGCGCCGTCGCCTGCTCGACTATGTGAAGCGCAAGGACCAGGCTCGCTATCAGAGCCTCATCGAACGGCTCGGTCTGCGCCGCTAAGCAGATCATCTCCCACACGGGCGTCCTCTGCGGACGCCCGTTTTCGTAAGCACGGGCCGGCGACGATGATCGGCCCGGGAAGGAATCCCACATGTTCGAAATCCACAAATCGTCTATCGAATGGGCGGGCCGTACGCTGACGCTTGAATCCGGCCGCATCGCCCGCCAGGCCGACGGGGCCGTGCTCGCCACCTATGGCGACACCGCAGTGCTCGCGACCGCTGTCGCCCAGAAAGAAGCCGACCCTTCGCGCGACTTCTTTCCGCTGACGGTCAATTACCAGGAAAAGACCTTCGCGGCCGGGAAGATCCCCGGCGGCTTCTTCAAGCGCGAAGGACGCCCGACGGAAAAAGAGACGCTCACCTCGCGCCTCATCGACCGTCCGATCCGCCCGCTCTTCGCCCCGGGCTTCAAGAACGAAGTGCAGGTCGTCTGCACCGTCCTCTCCCATGATCTGGAGAACGACCCGGATGTCGTCGCCATGGTCGCCGCCTCGGCCGCCCTCACCATCTCCGGCGTGCCCTTCCTCGGACCGATCGGCGCCGCGCGTGTCGCCGTGATCAACGATGAATTCGTCGTCAACCCGACGCTCGCGGAGATGGAGGAGACGAAGCTAGACCTCATCATGGCGGGCACGGACGATGCGGTGATGATGGTCGAGTCCGAGGCGAAGGAGCTTTCGGAAGAGACGATGCTGGGCGCCGTCATGAAAGGTCATCAAGCGGCGAAAGAGGTCGTCGGCCTTATCATCGACCTCGCCCAGAAATGCGCCAAGGAGCCCTGGAACTATCAGCCTGCCGATCACTCCGCCCATATGGCGGCCGTCCGCGGCGCGGCGGAGGCGGCCCTTAAGGACGCCTACGCCGAACAGGTGAAGCAGGTCCGTCAGGAGAAGATCTCCGCGGCGAAGTCGGGCGCCGTCGAGGCGCTCTGCGGCGGGCCCGAGGGCGAAGCAGCCCTCGACAAGGGCGTCGTCGCCGGCCTCCTGAAATCGCTCGAATCCGACATCGTCCGCGGCCAGATCCTCGATACGGGAACCCGGATCGACGGGCGCGACACCAAGACCGTCCGTCCGATCGTGTCGGAAGTCGGCGTCCTGCCGCGCACCCACGGCTCGTCGCTCTTCACCCGCGGCGAGACGCAGGCGATGGTCGTCGCGACCCTCGGCACGGGCGACGACGAGCAGTTCATCGACGCCCTCGAAGGAACGTACAAAGAGACGTTCATGCTGCACTACAACTTCCCGCCTTACTCGGTCGGGGAGACGGGCCGCATGGGCGGGCCGGGCCGGCGCGAAATCGGCCACGGCAAGCTCGCCTGGCGGGCGCTGCGCGCGGTCATGCCGTCCCAGGACGAGTTTCCCTATGTCATCCGTCTCGTCTCGGAGATCACCGAGTCGAACGGCTCGTCCTCCATGGCGACGGTCTGCGGCTCGTCCCTCGCCATGATGGATGCGGGCGTCCCCGTCACGCGCCCGGTCGCGGGCATCGCCATGGGCCTCATCCTCGAAGGCGAGCGCTTCGCAGTGCTGTCGGACATTCTAGGCGATGAGGACCATCTCGGCGATATGGACTTCAAGGTCGCCGGAACGTCCGAGGGCGTCACGTCTCTCCAGATGGACATCAAGGTCGCCGGGATCACTGAGGAAATCATGCAGGTCGCCCTCGCCCAGGCGAAGGACGGCCGCGCCCACATTCTCGGCGAAATGGCGAAAGCCCTCACCGAAGCGCGCGACGATCTCGGCGAGAACGCGCCGCGCATCGAGACCATGCAAATCCCCACCGACAAGATCCGTGAAGTGATCGGTTCGGGCGGCAAGGTCATCCGCGAGATCGTCGAGAAGACCGGCGCCAAGGTCGACATCAACGACGACGGTCTCATCAAGATCGCCTCCTCGGTGAAGTCCGAAATCGAGGCGGCGACGCAGTGGATCAAGTCCATCGTCGCCGAGCCGGAAGTCGGCGAGGTCTACGAAGGCAAGGTCGTGAAGACCGTCGAGTTCGGCGCTTTCGTGAACTTCTTCGGCGCCCGCGACGGCCTCGTCCACATCTCCCAGCTGACGAACGGCCGGCCTGAAAAGACGACGGATGTCGTGAAGGAAGGCGACAAGGTCTATGTGAAGCTGATGGGCTTCGATGATCGCGGCAAAGTCCGCCTCTCCATGAAGGTCGTCGATCAGGAGACGGGCAAGGAGCTCGTCGAGGAAGCCGCGGAGTAGTCTGCGCTTTCATTTCGACCCGGAAAGCAGGCCTTCGGGCCTGCTTTTTCGTTTCTGCGCGGCGTCGAGGTTTGGTCGATCGCGGGTTTTGGCCCGCCCCGACCTCCGCTAGGCTTCCGCTGTCAATGAGGGAGCCCCACGATGTCGCTGCGTCTCATCCTCTGTTTCGGTCTTTCGTCCGCTCTCGCGCTCGCCGCCTGCGACCGCTCGCCGGCGCCCCGGTCTTCGGATGCGCCCTCGACTGCGACGGCGCCCGCCGCGCCGGCGGCCAATCCGTCCGCCCGCCTCAAAGAGATCGCCGACCGTCATGCCGCGATGATCCTGAAGGCGAACCCGGAATGGGCGACCCGCCTCGGCGTCGGCGAGGCGATCGCCGGCGAGACCTACAACGCCCGCCTCGGCCTCTACGGCCTCGACGCGTCCGCAGAGGCGCGCGAGCACAGCGACCGGATGATTTCCGCCCTGAGGAGCCTCGACGGCTCGAAGCTGACGGGCGTCGACGCCCAGACCTTCTCGGTCCTGACGCACGCCTATAACCTGGCGCTCGAACGCAACCAGTTCGAGTTTGGCCCCGGCGCGGTTCTCGGCGGCGCTAACCCGTACATCCTTACCCAGATCTCCGGCGCTCAGCTCTCCCTGCCGCAACTCCTGACGGTGCAGCAACCTCTTAGGAGCGCGGACGATGCGGAGAATTATCTGAGCCGCCTCGCCGGCGTCGCCGGGGCGCTCGGCGGCGTGCGGGACGCCATCTATTCCGACGCTGATCTGGGCGTGATCCTCCCCGCGTTCGCGATCGACAAGGCGCTCGTCGGCATCGAGGGGTTCATCGCGCCGCCGCCCGCCGAAAACCCGCTTGTCACGGAGCTGACGAAGAAGCTCGCCGCGAACACGGATCTGCCGGAGGAGGCGGTCGCCGGCTATGGCGTGCGGGCACGAGAGATCGTCGACCGCTCCGTCTACCCAGCCTATGCGGACCTTGCGGGCGCCCTCAAGGCTGTAAAGGAGCGCTCCCCGGCGGGGGCCGGCGTCTGGCGATTGCCGGAGGGCGAGGCGTTCTACGCCCATGCCCTCAGGCGCTACGGCGCGGGCGACCTCACCGCCGATGAAGTGCATGAGATCGGTCGCGCCGAGGTCGCACGCATCACCGCGGAGATGGACGCGATCCTCACGGCGCTCGGCTACGAAGAAGGGTCCGTCGGCGCCCGCTTCGCCGCCCTCGGCGAAGAGCCGCGCATGCTTTACCCGAACGACGACGCCGGCCGCGAGCGCCTCCTCTATGATCTTCGCGGCCATGTGACGGAGGTCTATGCGCGGGCTCCGGACTATTTCGCCGACGTCTCGCCGCAAAAGGTCGAAGTTCGGCGGGTGCCGGTCTACCGGCAAGATTCCGCCCCCGGCGGATATTATTCGCGCCCGCCCCTCGACGGCTCGGCGCCCGGCGTCTACTGGATCAACCTGAAGGACACGGCCGACTGGCCGAAGCTTACTCTCAAGACCCTCACCTATCATGAGGCGGTTCCGGGTCATCATTTCCAGATCACGACGGCCCAGGCGCTCGATCTTCCCCTCATCCGCGCGATGATCTCGAACTCCGAATTTACGGAAGGCTGGGCGCTCTACGCCGAAGCGCTCGCGGCGGAGATGGGCCTCTATGAAGGCGACCCCGAGTCAAATCTCGGCCGTCTGCAGGCGGAGCTCTTCCGCGCCGCGCGGCTCGTCGTCGATACGGGGCTCCACCAAAAGCAATGGACCCGCGAACGGGCGATCGATTATATGGTCGCGACGACTGGCGACACGCCCGCGGCAGTCGCGCGCGAGGTGGAGCGCTACTCCGTCTGGCCGGGCCAGGCTTGCGCCTACAAACTCGGCATGCTGAAAATCATGGAGCTGCGCGAACGGGCGGAAGCGGAACTCGGAGACGGCTTCTACCTCAAAGACTTCCATACGGTCGTCCTCGCGGCCGGCGCCGTTCCCCTGCCGCTTCTCGAAGACCGCGTCGACGCGTGGATCGCAGACCGTCGGGCTTGAGCCTTAGGCGTCCGCGATATCCGGCACGCCCACCACGTGGAAGCCTGCATCGACATGCAGAACCTCGCCGGTGCAGGATTTTCCGAGGTCGGAGAGAAGATAGAGAGCCGCGCCCGATACGCCTTCGATGGTCGTGTCTTCTTTCAGGAGCGACCAGTCGCGGCCCGTCGACATGAGCGACTTGCCGCCGGTGATGCCCGCCATGGCGAGCGTGCGCATGGGCCCCGCAGAGATCGCGTTCACCCGGACGCCCTGAGGCCCGAGGTCCTTCGCGATATAGCGGGTGGAGGCTTCGAGCGCCGCCTTCGCGACCCCCATGACGTTGTAGTTCGGCACGACCCGCTCCGACCCGAGATAGGTGAGCGTGATCATCGTTCCGCCCTCGGACATGAGCTCCGAGGCGCGCCGAGCGGCGTCCACGAATGAAAACGCGGAGACGTCCATCGTATTCTTGAAGTTCTCCCGCGTCGTCACGTGGGTGAAGGAGCCCTTCAACTGGTCCTTGTCGGAAAAGCCGATGGCGTGGACGAGAAAGTCGATCTTGCCCCAGCGCTCTTTGATCGCGGCGAAAGCCTTCGCCATATCGTCGTCCGAGGCGACGTCCGCGGAGACGAGGAAATCGACGCCGATCTCGTCGGCGAGCTTGCGCACCCGTTTCTCGACCGCGTCGATATATGAAAAGCACATCTCCGCGCCCTGAGCGTGGAGCTGGCGCGCGATGCCCCAGGCGATGGAATTCTGGTTCGCGACGCCCATGACGAGCCCGCGTTTGCCCTTCATAAGCTCGCCGGCGGGGAAGTGGGTGTCGTCGGGCATGGGGCCGCTCCTTCCAGAAGGTCTTGCGTCCGCCGGTGATAGCCGAGCCGCAGCGGCCCGGCAAAGGCGAAGCCTCTTGACTCGATTCGATGATTAGCTAAATATCGATTTATGAACCTGGTTTTTAAAGCTCTGTCCGACCCGACGCGCCGCCGCGTCCTCGAGCTGCTCCGGGAGGGGCCTATGACGGCGGGCGACATCGCCGCCCGGTTCGACGTCTCCAAACCGACCATGTCGGCTCATTTCGCCGTATTGCGTGAGGCGGGGCTGGTGCGTTCGGACCGTGAGGGGAAATCTCTCGTTTATCAACTGAGATTGTCCGTGCTCGAAGACGCTCTCCTGTCGTTCGCGCAGGCGTTCGGGTGGGACCTTCGCACCGCGCCGCTTTCCGACGCCGGAGCGATCGCAGAACGGGAGCCTGCGGGATGAACCGCGCCGACACGAAGTCTTATCCGCTCAGCGTGGCCGCCCTTGCCGTTCTCGCGCTCCTCGCGCTGAACGCATTTACGGCGCCTCAAAAAGTCGAGGTGTGGGCGGCGATGAGCGTGGCGGTGCTGGCCGCGATCGGCGCCGCGCCGTGCATTGCGCGCCGAATGTCGACGCGATCGCCTGAGGAACGGGCGGCGATCAAGCGATCCGTTTTCCTCGCCTTGCTGACCATCGGCGTGGCGCTGACCACATCGTTTCTCAAGCACGCGGGCTATGCGGACGGCGCCGTCGCCAAGCGCTTTGCAGGCCTCGTGATCGGAGGCGTTCTGATCGCCTGCGGCGACCAGTTGCCGAAATTCGTGCCGTCGCTCGCCGCTCGAGGCCGCGCGCCGGCTCGAACGGCCGCGGCGGAACGCTTCGTCGGCCGCGTTCTGGTGCTCGGCGGCGGGTTCTACATCGCGGCGTGGCTGCTCATGCCGATCGACCGTGCGCCGCTCGGATCGTCGCTCATCGGCTTCGCAGCGTTCGCGATGGCCGCAGCGGCCGGGGTATGGGCGCACGCCGGAGCTGCGCGCGAGCGCGTCTAGCGGTGGATGGGAGGTGAGGAATGGCCGGGCCCGAACTCGCTGTGAAGCTGATCCTGCTGGGTGTCGTCTTCGCCCTCGGATTGTTCGCGATTGACGCGTTCCTGGGCGACGCCGTCGCGCAGTGGTCGTCGATCGTTTTTGTCCTGATCATCGGGCTCGCGGCGACGTGTGCTACAGTCGTCATCGCTCGCGGGCGGTCATGAGGAGCTAGCCGACGCTGGACGGTAGCTGAAAGGAGAGACGCAATGCTGCATATTCTTCACGCCACGTTCTGGGCCGCGTTGATCTTGGGATCGGCGTGGTTTCTTCGCGACCAGGGCGACGCGGCGGTCTGGGTGGCCGTCGCCGGCCCGTTCGCCTTCGCGATTTCGCTGATCCTGTTTTCGAAAGCCGCGTCCTGAGATAAGGCGTCCGCGGCAAAGGTCGGGATGGAATTCAGCTGGCGTCTGGAAAGGCGTCAATAAACGGACGCCGTAGTTCAAGACGCTCCTCGCTCCGTTGCGGCGACGGCTTCGATTTCCACGAACCAGTCATCGGACACCAGCCCTTTCACGAAGAGCGTCGTCACCGCCGGACGAACGCCATCGACGAATTCGCGGCGGATATCGACCAACTTCACCATGTCGCTCTTTCGGGTAAGGAAGAACGTCATCTTGACGAGATTTCGCGGCGTCATTTCCGCAGACTGAAGGACTGAAAAGAGATTACGAAAGGCCTGCCTGCACTGACCTTCGAAAGATGTCTCAAGAGCGCCGTCGGGCCGAACGCCGACCTGGCCGGAGATGTAAAGCGTCCGCGCGGCGCCGGTCGTGCTGACGCCGTGCGCGTAGATCCCGCGATATGGGGAGGCGACTGGAAACGGGTCGTGTCGTTCGGGGTCCATGGCGGCAGGCTCCTTTGCTTGCGTCGCAGCGATGGCGTGGGAGCGGATGCTGGCGCGCACGTCGCCGGCAAGGCCGGTCCCGATAAACGCCAGCACGGATCGTCGCGTTCTCATCATAAACCCGCTCTTTGTACGTCGCATAAATACGGCGTAGTAAGAGGTCGGAGAAGCGAGTATTGCGCACGTCGGACTGGAGAATTTCTCCGACGCTCTAAGCGGTGAGAAGCCCCGTCAGCCAAGCCTTCACGGCGCCCGCCCCCGGATGCCTGACAGCCCTTCGCGGTTCGAGCAGGCCGAACGCCTCATCCCAGGGGAGTTGCTCGCCCAAAACCGTCAGGCGATTGCGGCGCGCGTCGTCGACGATCAACGGCGACGGCAACAGCGCGACGCCAAGGCCGAAAGCGGCTGCCGTTCTCGCCGCAGCGAAGTTTTCAAGTGCGATCGTCCGGACAGAAGACGGGGCGGCAAGCCCGCGCATCTCCGAGTACGCGGCCCATGCGTCGCGAGCGAAGGTCGTGATCCGTCGCGCGTGCGTCAGCACCGCGTCCGGGTCGTCTTCATACTGTGAAAGCAGTTCCGGCGATGCGGTCGGCGTCAGCCACGGGGCGGTCGCCGCGTCCGGCCCCAGATCACGTATCGGCACAAATCGCACCGCGAAATCGATGTCCTCGTCGTCGAGATCGACCAGCCTGTCCGACGCCGCAATTTCCAAAGTCAGATCGGGATTGTCGCGTTCGAACGCCCCCAGATTGGGCAGCAGAGCAAGCGCGGCGAAAGAGACGGTGGTGGTGATCCTGACGCGTTCCGAGCGCGCAGGGCGACGGCGGTAGCGTTCGAAACCTGTTGCGAGAGCGTCGATCGCCGGCAACACGGCCTCTCGCAACTCTCGTCCCTCGACGGTGAGATCTACGCCCTGCGCGCGACGTTCGAACAGTTTCGTTCCGATATGGTCCTCGAGAATCTGGATCTGCTTGCTGACGGCGCTTTGCGTCACGCCAAGCTCGTCGGCGGCCCGGGCGAAATTCAGTCTTCGGGCGACGACGGCGAATACGCGAACGGCGTTCAGCGGCGGCATGTTTCGGCTCATCAGCCAAGGCTACAGTCGGGGAGGGCGCACACCAAGTTCGGAGGCGGATTGCAGGCGTGCTGCCGCACGGCGCATGGCCTCCGGCTGTTGCTGCGTGATCGGACTAACGCATCTTTACGTCCGCTTTGCCTGCGTTGAGAAAGACTGCAGGCAAATCAACGGCGGGACGCAATCTT
The DNA here is from genome assembly GCA_038522735.1 of Pseudomonadota bacterium. Taxonomy (GTDB): domain Bacteria; phylum Pseudomonadota; class Alphaproteobacteria; order Caulobacterales; family Parvularculaceae; genus JBCBJX01. The sequence continues at coordinate 39,490 of JBCBJX010000005.1, read as the reverse complement.
AGCCCTCGAACCGCTCCACCACTAGGCAGCCGTTGGTGCCGCCGAAGCCGAAGCTGTTCGTCAGGAAGCAGTCGATCTTTGCGTTATCAGCGCGCTCACGAACGATCGGGAGGCCTTCGAACTCCGGGTCGAGCTCCTCGATGTGAGCGGAGGCGGTCAGGAACCGGTCGCGCATCATGATGAGAGAAAAGATCAGTTCCTGCGCGCCGACGGCGCCCAGCGAGTGACCCGTCAGCGATTTCGTCGAGGAGAAGGGCGGAACCTCGGCGCCGAACACCTCGCGGATCGCGCCGACTTCCTTTTCGTCGCCGACCGGCGTCGAGGTGCCGTGGGTGTTGATGTAGTCGATCGGACGGCGGGCCGTTTCCAGCGCCATCCGCATGCAGCGCACCGCGCCTTCGCCGGAGGGCGCGACCATATCGTGCCCGTCGGAATTTGCGCCGTAACCGGTGATTTCGCCGTAGATCGTCGCGCCGCGGGCTTTCGCACGCTCAAGCTCCTCCAGCACCACGACGCCGGCGCCGCCCGCGATGACGAAGCCGTCGCGGTTCCTGTCGTAGGCGCGGGACGCGGTCGAGGGACGGTCGTTGAACTTCGTCGACATGGCGCCCATGGCGTCGAAGAGGTTCGAAAGCGCCCAGTCGAGCTCCTCCGAGCCGCCGGCGAAGATCATATCCTGCTTGCCCCAGGCGATCTGTTCGTAGGCGGCGCCGACGCAGTGAACGGACGTCGCGCAGGCGGAGGAAATTGAATAGTTGAGGCCCAGAATTTTGAACGGCACGGCGAGGGTCGCCGACGCCGTCGAGCACATCGCCTTCGGCACCTGCGTCGGGCCGATCTTCTTTGTGCCGCCGGTCTCGCGGGTCTTGTCCGCCGCCTGAACGATCGCGCTGACCGACGGGCCGCCGGAGCCCATAACGATCCCGATCCGCTCGTCGGAAATCTCGTCTTCGGAGAGTTTCGCGTCGGCCAGCGCCTCTTTCATGGCGATGTAGTTGTAGGCGGAGCCCGGACCCATGAAGCGCCGCGTTTTGCGGTCGAGCGCATCTTCGACGTCGACCGTCGGGGCGCCGACGACCTGGCAGCGGAAGCCCATCGCTTCGTATTCGTCCGATTTCACAATGCCGGACGTCGTATTCTTCAGGCTTTGCGTCGTCTCATCGACATTCGAGCCGATGGAGGAGACGACGCCCATGCCGGTGATGACCACTCGCCGCATGTCCGGTTTCTCCCAATCGCGCGCTTGGCCGCAGGTCAGGCGCTAAGGCCGCCCGCCATCTGTTCGTCGGTGAAGAGGCCCACGCGGAGGTCTTTCGCCTCGTAAATCTTCTTGCCGTCGACGTACATTTCGCCGTCGCCGATCCCGAGGACAAGAGCGCGGTTCATCACGCGCCGCATATTGATCACATAAGAAACGGTCTGGGCGCTCGGAAGGACCATGCCTGAGAACTTGACGTCTTTGGCGCCGAGGGCCCGCCCCTTCCCGGGAGCGCCGGTCCAGGTGAGGTAGAAGCCGACAAGCTGCCACATGGCGTCGAGGCCAAGACAGCCGGGCATCACCGGATCGCTCTCGAAATGGCAGCCGAAAAACCAGAGGTCCTGCGAGATATCGAGCTCGGCCTCCATGAGACCGCGCCCGTAAGAGCCGCCGTCGGAACTGATCGTCGTGATCCGGTCGAACATCAGCATCGGCGGCAGCGGCAGCCGCGCCGATTGCGGGCCGAAAAGATCGCCGTGACCGCTCGCGAGAAGCTCCTCGCGGGAATAGCTCGATTTTTGTTTGAAGTCGCTCATCGCGCGGTTGGTAGCGACGCCGCGGGGACCGGTCAATGAAGCTCGGCGGCCCGCCTCGCGGCGTCCTTTCCCGTCGCGCCCCAGAGGCGGTCGGCGGCGACGAAACCGGCGACGGCGCCCGTCTTGACGCGACAGCGCCCGTCCGCGCACCGCGCGACCTCCACGACGAGCCCGGGGGAGAGCTGGGCGCGGAGCGGCGAGTCTGCGCTCGTCTCGCGCCGCAGATCGGCCGGCGGACCATCGGTCACGATCGCCGTGCGGGCTTTTGAGACGCCGTTTGAGTAAACCCAGACGACGTCGCCCTCGGGGTCCGCCACCCGCATCCAGAGGCCGCCTGATTCCTCAAGGACGAGGACCGGCAGGCCCGCGCGCCGGTATTTCCAGCGGACCGGGTGATCGAAGGAGGGGCCGATCCGCCCGTTGGTTTCCTCGAACTTGAGGCTCGCGAAATAGGGCTCGGCGTTTTGCGCGGCCGCGGGCGGCGCAAGGACAAGGGCCGCGATGAGGGCGGCGGCGCGAAGCGACAGGGAGGCGAACATCGCGGCGTTGTTCGCGCGCCGGGCGTAAACGTTTCGTTAAGACTGAAGATAGACGCCGCGCCCCGCTAGGAAGCGCCCGCGGCGTCCGTTTATTGTGGCGCTCTCAGACGGATCCTGATCGCCATGACCGCCAAACCATTACGCGTTCGCGTCACGCGCCGGCTGCCGGAGCCGATCGAGGCCCGCTTGCAGGACCTCTTCGGCGCCGAGCTTCACGAGAGCGACGACGCCCTCGCGCCGGACGCGCTGCTCGACGCCGCTCAGGAAAACGATGTCATTGCGACCACTCTCGGCGACCGCATGGACGAGGCCTTCTTCAACGCCTGCGGCGACCGGCTGCGGCTCATCGCGAATTTCGGCGCAGGCCACGATCATATCGACGTCAAGGCCGCCGCGGCGCGCGGGATCGTCGTCTCCAACACGCCCTCGGTGCTTGCTGAAGACGCGGCCGATATGGCGATGGCGCTGATCCTCGCCGTCCCGCGGCGGCTTGTGGAGGGCGTGACGGCGCTTGCGGAGGGCCGGTTCCAGGGCTGGTCGCCGACATGGATGCTGGGCCGCCGGGTCGGCGGCAAACGGCTCGGGATCATCGGTCTCGGCCGGGTCGGCGAGGCGGTCGCCCGGCGCGCCCGCGCGTTTGGGCTCGAAATCCACTACCATAACCGCTCGCGCGCCAACCCGCATATCGAGGACGAGCTGGAGGCCGCCTATTGGGAGAGCCTCGACCAGATGCTCGCCCGCGTCGACATCGTTTCGGTGCACTGCCCGTCGACGCCGGCGACCTATCACCTGCTCTCGCGCCGCCGTCTCGAGCTTCTGCGGCCCCACGCCTATGTCGTGAACGTCGCCCGATCGGAGATCATCGACGAAGAGGCGCTCGCCGAGATGATCGTCGGCGGCCGGCTGGCGGGCGCCGGGCTCGACGTCTTTCAGGGCGAGCCGAAGCCGAACGCCGCGCTCGCGTCAGCGCCGAACGTGGTGCTGCTGCCGCATATGGCGTCTGCGACTGTCGAAAGCCGGATCGAGATGGGCGAGCGGGTTATCATCAACATCCGCATGTTCGCCGACGGCCATAAGCCGCCGGACCGCATCATTCCGGACATGCTGTAGCGTCCGGTTTCGACCGCCTGCATGGTTTCGCAATTTCGAAGAGGCGGGAGGACTGTTGCCTTTCGGGCGCTGTCGCCTCGCAACCGGTCAATCCTCCGCGAACAGTTCTTGTAGTGCGACGTCAGCCGCCCTTATTGCCCGTGTTAACAATACGTCATACGGGAATTGTCGTGGCCGCCCCGCGCGCACTTATTGCATGTATCGCTGCTCTCTGGAGCGCGTCGTCCATCGCTTTCGCCATGGCGCCGGTCGAAGTGCGCATTTCCGGCGTGGACAGCCGCGGCTCCGTGCGCCTCATGGTCTACGCCGACAAAGAGACGTTTCTGAAACAGCCCATCGCCAAGCTTGAAACCCAGGTCGGGCCGGCGGGACTCGCGGTTTTCCGCATCGATCATCTGGAGCCCGGCGAATACGCCTTCGCCGCCTATCACGATGAAAACGGCGATGGGAAGCTGAACCGCAACCGGATCGGCATCCCCAAAGAAGCCTTCGCATTTTCGAACGGCGTCGTGCCGCGCCTGCGCCGGCCGAGTTTCCGTCGCACCAAAGTCCTCATCGAGGGCCCGGCGTCGGTCGGCTTCGCCCTAGGGCGGGTCAAATCAGACGAAGAATAGTGCGTCAGCGCCGCTGAAACTCGGCGTGGATCTCGATCTCGACATCGCTTCCGACGAAAGCCGGCACGTTGTCGATCCCGAATTGCATGCGGTCGATCACGCCCTCGGCCTTGAAGCCGACGGTGTAGCGCGTCGTGAGCGCGTTGCGGGCGCCGCCGTTGAAGGTCACGTCGAGGACGATTTCGTGGGTTTCGCCCTTAAGCGTCAGGTCGCCGTAGAGCGTTCCAGTCGCCCCGCCCGTCTTCACGACGCGCGTCGATCGAAACACCGCCTGCGGATAAGTGTCTGCGTCGAACCAGGACGAGTCCATCAGCGTTTCGGCGAATTTGTCGTTGGCGATATCGAGGCTCGTCATGTCGACGACCGCTTCAATGCGCGCCGCGGTCGGGTCGTCGGAATCGAACTCGAGACTTGCCTCGAATACCTCAAACCGTCCGATATAGGAGGAAAGTCCGAGGTGTTTCACCTTGAAGAGAAGCGCCGCATGGGCCGCGTCGAGTTCATAGGCGCCTTCGCGCAGGGCGACGGCGCTCACCTCAGGATCGCGGACGAGGACGGAGCTTAACGTGTCGCAGCCCGCAAGGGTGGCGGCCGCGAAAGCGGCGACGGCGACGTTCTTCATGGCGCGGCGTCTCCCCGGTCGAGCCCGGCGCAGTGAGGGCACGCCGGATCGCGGCTTAACTGCACGGTTCGAACCCCGCTCGCCAGAGGGTCGTAGTGAAAAAGCCGCCCGGCGAGGCTTTTTCCGAGCCCCGCGATCTCCTTGATCGCCTCGACGGCCGCCATCGCGCCGACGACGCCGGGGACGGGGCCGAGGACGCCGTCCCGCTCGCAGAGGTCTGCGTCCGGCGGCTCCTCCGGCGTCAGGCAGCCGAAACAGGGCGCCTCGGCGCCTTCCCACGGTTTGTAGACGGAGAGATAGCCGCCATAGCGGCCGACAGCCCCGGAGACGAGGGGAACCCGCGCCGCCATCGCCGCCGCGTTCAGTGCATAGCGCGGCGGGAACCGGTCGAGCCCGTCGACGACGACGTCCGCTCCCGCAAGTAGCGCGCCCGCGTTCTCCGCATCGAGGGCGCGCGCATCGGTTTCGACGAGGACGTGCGGGTTAAGGGCGTGCGCGAAGCGGAGCGCAGCGGCCACCTTGAGCGCGCCTTCGTCCTCTGTTTGGTAGATGAACTGCCGGTGCAGGTTCGAGGCGTCGACGCGGTCGGGATCGACAAGGCGGAGGCGGCCGACGCCTGAGGCGGCGAGATGGGCGAGGGCCGGCGCGCCGATGCCGCCGACGCCGATGAGAACGACGGTCGCCGCCTTCAGCCGCTGCTGGCCCTGGGCGCCGACATCGGGAAGCAGAAGATGGCGCGCATACCGACGGATTTCATCGGAGGTGAGAGCCATCAGACCCCGGTGGACCCGAAGCCGCCCGCCCCGCGCTCGGTGTCGTCGAGATCGTCAACCAGCTCGAAGCGCGCCTGCGGCGCCGGCGCGATCACCAGCTGGGCGATCCGGTCCCCGCGGTTCACCGTGAACGGGGCCTCGCCGTGGTTGATGAGGAGCGCGTGCACCTCGCCGCGATAATCCGCATCAATCGTTCCCGGAGTATTGAGGCAGGTGACGCCTTTCTTCGCCGCGAGACCGGAGCGCGGGCGCACCTGCGCCTCCCAGCCGGGCGCGAGCGCCATCGCGAAGCCCGTCGGCACGGCGAAGCGCTCGCCCGGCTGGAGGGTGATCGGTTCGACCACCGCAGCGCGCAGGTCCGCGCCGGCGGCGAGCGTGGATTCATAGGACGGCGGATCAACGCCGTCGCCGTTCGGGAGGCGTTTCAGCCGGACGACGGTCATTCCGCATCCTTCCGGTCAAGCATCTCTCCGATCCGAACCGCCAGCCGCGCGCCGACTTCGGTTTTCGGCATGTCCGGCCAGTCATCCACATCGTCCTCGGTGACGAGGTGGACGTGGTTGCGGTCGCCGCCCATGACGTCGCCCGAGACGTCGTTGGCGACGATGAGGTCGCAGCCTTTCTTCGCGAGCTTGTTCTGGGCGTAAAAGACGACGTCGTTCGTTTCGGCGGCGAAGCCGACGACGATCCGCGGTCTGTTCGGCCCGGGCGCTGAGAGGGTCGCGAGGATGTCCGGGTTCTCCGCGAGCGGCACGGAGGTGAGGCCGCCGCGCTCCTTCTTGATCTTCGAATGCGCGTCGAGATCGGGCCGGAAGTCCGCAACCGCCGCGGTGCAGACCGCGCAGTCGACAGGCAGCGCCGCCTCGCACGCGGTCAGCATCTCGCGTGCCGTCTGCACCCGGACGACATCGACCGTCGCCGGGGTGGGGATCGAGACAGGACCCGTCACCAGCGTCACGTCGGCGCCCGCTTTGGCGAGGGCGTCGGCGATGGCGAAGCCCTGTTTGCCGGAGGAGCGGTTGGCGATGTAGCGCACGGGATCGATCGGCTCGTGCGTGGGCCCGGCGTTGACGAGCACCCTGCGGCCCTTCAGCGGCTGCGCGCCGCCCGTCGTGAAGAACGCGTCGACCGCATCGGCGATCGCCGCGGGCTCGGCCATCCGCCCGGGGCCGAACTCGCCGCAGGCCATCGGGCCTTCGTCAGGGCCGATGATCCGTACGCTGTCTTCTTTCAGCGTCGCGATATTGCGCTGCGTCGCCGCGTGCTCCCACATGCGGACGTTCATGGCGGGCGCCATCATCACCGGCTTGTCGGTGGCGAGGAGGGCGGTGGAGGCGAGATCGTCCGCATGCCCGTTCGCGGCCTTCGCCATCAGGTCCGCCGTCGCCGGAGCGACGAGCAAGAGGTCGGCGGAGCGGGAGAGCTCGATATGGCCCATCTCAGCCTCGTCGCCCATGTCGAAAAGATCCGTATAGCATTTTTCTCCGGTGAGGGCCGTCACCGAGAGCGGCGTAATGAATTGCGCTCCGCCTTTCGTCAGGAGGCCGGAGACGGCGATCCCGCGCCGCATCATCTCGCGCGCGGCTTCGAGCGCCTTATAGGCGGCGACTCCGCCGCCGATGATGAGAAGAACCCGTTTCATATCGGCGTCTTACGCCATGCCGCTGGCCGGGGAAACTCGCACGCGCTCACCCGCGGGTGAGCCCTGTGCATCGTGTGTCATCCCGCGGCTCGTCCGCGGGACCCATCACAAAAGTCGTCGAGGCGCTCGATAACAGAGCGTGCGTGTCGCCCGGGAGTAGTGCGGACTAACAGTTCCGGAGCTGGGTCCCGCGGACGAGCCGCGGGATGACATACGTGTGCGCCTTCAAAGGCCGGCAAGCGCGACCGCCGCCGCCAGCAGGACCAACCCGGCAGCGACCGCCCAGAGCGCACGGCTTGATCCTCGCTCGACGGGGCGAGCCGGCGCCGCGGGCTTCACGAACCGGTCCGCGAAGCCGTCCGGGTCCGCGGCCGCGCCGGCGGCGATGCGCTCCGCCGCGACGGCGAGGCCCGGGGCGCGGTCGAGGAGGCGGACGCCGGTCAGCGCCGCCTCGCGGGCTGCCCGGAGCCGAGCGCGAGGGCCGAGGCGGTCGGTCATGAACCCTTCGACGATCGGTCGCGCCGTCTCCCACATGTCGACTTTCGGGTCGAGTTCGCGGGCGACGCCCTCGACGGTCACCATCGTCCGCTGCAGGAGCACGAGTTCCGGCCGCAGGTGCATGTCGAAGAGGGCGGTGACGTCGAAGAGCTGCTGCAGGAGCCGGGACATGTCCACCTGCTCCGCTTTCGCCCCGAAGACCGGCTCCCCGACAGCGCGCAGGGCCTGGGCGAAACGGGCGGGGGCGAACGTCTTCGGAACGTATCCCGCCTCGAAGTGGACCGCCGCGCCGCGAGCGTAATCCCGGTTGAGGAAGGCGTAGAGGATTTCGGCGAGATAACGCTTCGCGTCGTCGTCGAGGCGTCCGGTAATGCCGAAATCGAGAAGGACGAGCCGGCCCGCTTCGTCCGCTAGCAGATTGCCCTGGTGCATGTCGGCGTGGAAGAAACCGCTTTCGCCAAGGGCCTGCTTCAGGAAAGCCTCGATGACGGCGCGGGCGAGGCGCTGGCGGTCGGCGCCGCTCGCGGCGACGGCGTCGGGATTCGTCAGCGGCGCGCCGTCGATCCATTGGAGGGTGAGGACGCGGCGGCTTGAGAGCGGCCAGATGACTTCCGGAACGCGAAGGTTCGGGTCGGCGCTCAGGCCCTCTTTCAGCTCCGAGGCGCCGGCCGCCTCCATGCGAAGATCAAGCTCGAATTCGGCGGATTCACGAAGGGCCCCGACGAAGGCCTGCGGCTCGAGCCGACGCGCAGCGGGTGCGAGGCGTTCGACGAGGCGGGCCCCGCGCGCGAAGGCGCGGAACTCGCGGGCGACCGTCCGCTCAATGCGCGGGCGGAGGATCTTCACAGCGACTGTACGGCCGTCCGCCGTCGTCGCTTTATGGACCTGCGCGATGGAGGCGGCGGCGACCGGCGGGCCGAACTCACCGAACAGCTCTGCAACCGGACGGCCGAGGCTCTTTTCAATCTCGCGAACCGCCTCCTCCTGCGGGAACGCAGGCAGGGCGTCCTGCAGGCGGCTCAAGGACCGCGCGATGTCGAAGCCGATGATGTCCGGGCGCGTCGCAAGGAACTGGCCGAGCTTGATGTAGGCGGGGCCCTGGGCCTCGAGCCCCCGGGCGAGGCGGGCGCCGACGGAGAGGGGAACGCCGTTCTCGCGGCGTTTCGCGCCGATGCGGCTGACGGTTCCCAGGAGGCGGAGCGGCGCGGGGAAGGCGTCTGCATATTCTTTCGGGAAGAGCGCGTCGTAGCGCGCGAGGGCGAACCCCGCGCGGGCGAGCCGCAGGTAATCGGCGATCGCAGCGAACATGCCCGTCAGATCTTCCAGCCCGAATGCACGGCCGCGACGCCGCCTGAGAAGTTCTCGAAGGCGACGCGCCGGAAGCCCGCATCTTCGATGCGACGCGCAAAGGCGGGCTGGTTCGGAAACCGTCGGATGCTCTCGACGAGATACTGATAGCTTTCCCGGTCGCCCGCGATCGCTGCGCCCATGCGCGGGATGAGGTTGAAGGAATAAGCGTCGTAGACCGCTTGAAGGCCCTCCGTAATCGGATGGGAGAATTCAAGGCAGAAGAAGCGGCCGCCGGGTCTCAGGACGCGATGCGCTTCGCTGAGCGCCGCGTCCATGTCCGTCACGTTCCTGATGCCGAAGGCGATCGTGTAGGCGTCGCAGGCGTTGTCCGGAAGCGGCAGGGTTTCCGCATCGCCGGTGACCCGGGAAAGTCGATCCTCGAACCGCTCCGCCTCGCGACGGGAGAGCCCGGCTTGCAGCATCTCATAATTGATGTCGCAGATGACCGCTGTCGCCGGAGGTCCCGCGCGCCGGTCGGCCCGGGCGAGGGCTTTCAGCGCGACGTCGCCCGTGCCGCCCGCAACGTCGAGTAGGCGCATGCCCGGGCGCGGCGCCAAGCGATCGACGAAGGCTTCCTTCCAGATGCGGTGGACGCCGAAGGACATGGCGTCGTTCATCAGATCGTAGCGCGTCGCGACGCTGTCGAAGACGCCGCGCACCATTCCGGATTTTTCGCCGGCGGGCACCTCGCGGAAGCCGAAGCTTGCTGTCCTGTCGTGGTTCTCAGTCATGGAAATCCCTTAGCGGCGACAATCCGGAAGTCGAAGCGCCTTGACGCCGCGGGCCTGGTCGGCCAGCGTCAAGGGTCTGAAACTGGACGCATTTCGAGTTTAGCGCGTGCGCTTCCGGCGACGAAGGCGCGTGAGGGTTGCGCCCCCGGGGCGTGCTTGAGGGGAGAACTTGCGTCGATGATCAAATCCGAGCTGATCGCCCGCCTCGCGGCGGACCACCCGCAGCTTTATCAGCGCGATGTCGAGCGGATCGTCGGGGCGATCTTCGACGAAATCACCGACGCCCTCGCCCGAGGCGACCGCGTGGAGCTGCGCGGCTTCGGCGCGTTTTCGGTGAAGCACCGCCCGGCGCGTACGGGCCGCAACCCGCGCACGGGCGAGTCCGTTGAGATCGAGGAGAAGTGGGCGCCCTTCTTCAAGGCGGGTAAGGAGATGCGCGACCGGCTGAACGCTCAGGGCCGATACGCCCCGAACGTCCTGACGACGGCCTTCGGCGAGGCCGGCCGGCGGGACGGCTGACACGTGCGGCGGACGATGAATTTTTCCTCCGACAACGCCGTCGGCGCGCACCCGCGCGTCCTGGAAGCGCTCGCCGCCGCCAATGACGGCGCGGCGGCGGGTTACGGCGCAGACGACTGGACCGCAGCGGTCGACGCCCGCCTTGCGGAAATCTTCGAGCGGGAGATCACCGTCTTCGAGGTCGCGACGGGCTCGGCGGCGAACGGTCTCGCCCTCGCCGCGCTCGTCCCGCCCTATGGCCGCATCTACTGTCATGAAGCGAGCCACATTCAACTGGACGAGTGCTCCGCGCCCGAATTTTTCACCGGCGGGGCGAAGCTTGTCCCTCTGCCCGGTGCGGACGGAAAACTCTCCGCCAAAACCCTCGCCGCGTCTCTCGCCGCATTTCCAGCGCGCCCGCCCCATTCCGCGCCCGCCTCGGTTCTCTCCCTGACGCAGGCGAGCGAGTACGGAACGCTGTACTCGCTCGACGAGACAGGCGCTCTCGCCGACATCGCGAAGGCGGCGGGCATGGCCGTTCACATGGACGGGGCGCGGTTCTCCAACGCCCTCGCCGCGCTCGGGCGCTCGCCAGCCGAGGCGACATGGAAGGCGGGCGTCGACGTCCTCTGCCTCGGGGCGACGAAGAACGGCTGCATGGCGGCGGAGGTGGTGATCTTTTTCGATCCCGACCAGGCGGGCGACTTCGCCTACCGGCGCAAACGAGCGGGGCACCTCTGGTCGAAGAGCCGGTTTCTCTCCGCCCAGCTTGACGCCTGGCTGCAGGGCGATCTCTGGCTCGATCTCGCCCGTCACGCGAACGCCGCGGCGGCCCGGCTCGCGGGCGTCCTCGATCGCGCCGGGGTCGCCGTACCCATCCGCACCAAGATTAATGAAGTGTTCGCGCTGCTCGACCCGTCGGCGGCCGCGGCGCTTCAGTCGCGCGGCGCGCAGTTCTATCCGTGGGTCTGTCCCGGCGACGCCTATGCCGGACGCCTCCACCGGTTCGTGACAAGCTGGGCGACGGCGAACGAGGAGATAGACGCCTTCGCGGACGTCCTCTCCTCCGTCATCGGCTGACAGTCTCAGCGGTTCGCGCGGTTCACCGCTTCGGTCTTGTCGCACAGCTCCTCAAGGCGCCGTGCTGCGAGCGCCATCTTGCCGATGGTCGCGCCGCTCGCGATGTCGAGATCGGCGATCATCCGCCCCCAGCGTTCCAGAGCCGCCTGGTTCTTGCGCCGCCAGACGTCGATCATCCCAGCGGCCGCCTCGCCCGGATTTTCCTGCGGGGTTTCGTCGGAGGCGAGGCAGGCGTCGACTGCGCTCAGGGTCAGGCGATGCTGCATTTCCGCGAAGTCCTCCAGAACGCGCCGGAGCGCGAGACGATCGAAGTGCTCCGCAAGGCTCGATTGCGCCGCGAACTCCCGTAGATCATCAAGGTCGACCGTCGCTTCCATCTGGTGGTAGAGCGCCCCGACCGTCGCGGCCGGAAGCCCCGTCGACTGAGCGATATCCAGGATATCAAAGCCCGCCACCACGAACGGCGTCGCCGCAGCCCGCTCCGCAAGAGCTTGCGGAAGCCCCGCGCCGACGAACCGTTCGACCCGCGCCTTGAACTGACGCTTTCCGTTTCCGTTTAGAAGCTCCGGCGTCCTGGCGATGAGATCGATAAGTCCATCCTTGTAGGTTGCGACTTTTGTCGAGATCTCGCCTGCGCCGACCGGCGCGCCCAATCGCGCGATCCGATAGACCTGTTTGCGAAGGAGGTCAGAGGCCTCCAGATAGAGCGCAAGCTGAACGTCGGCGTCGATCTCGTTGTCGAGATCGTCCAGTTCAGCGGCGAAATCTGAAAGCATGAAGACCCGCCGCGCGACCTCATAGGCCGCCGCGATCTCGCAATAGCTCGCGCCCGTCGCCTCCGTCGCCCTGTAAGCGAACGTGAGGCCGCAGGTGTTGACGATCTCGTTGGAAAGCCGCGTTGCGATGATTTCGCGGCGGAGGCGGTGCTCGGCTATTGCGTCCTGGAACCTGCGAAGCGGCGTCGGGAAATAGGTTTCGATCTCACCAAGGAAGTAGTCGTCATCGATAAGGTCGGAGGCGAGAAGTTCGTCGAACAGCCAGATTTTCGAGTAGGCCGTCAGCACCGAAAGCTCTGGGCGCGTCAGACCCTCACCGCGCAGTTTTCGCTCGGTGATTTCTTCGGCGCCCGGCAACCGTTCAAGAGCGCGATCGAGACGACCCGCGCGCTCGAGGGCGCCCATGAAGCGGCCGTGGCTGTCGAGATCGGCCGGCGCCGTTCTCTCCATCATCGAGATGGCGCGGGTCTGGTCGTAATTGTGGACAAGCACGTACTCGGCCACATCGTCCGTCATCGACCGGAGAAGATGGTTGCGATCGTCCGTGGCGAGCTCGCCGCGCTCGATGGCCCGCGCCAGCAGGATCTTGATGTTCACTTCGTGGTCCGAGGAATCAACGCCCGCGGAGTTGTCGATGGCGTCCGTATTGATCCGCCCGCCGTTCGCTGCGAACTCGATCCGCGCTTCCTGCGTGAGTCCGAGATTGGCGCCTTCGCCGATCACCTTTGCGCGGCAGTCCGCTGCATTCGCTCGCACCGTGTCGTTGGCGCGGTCGCCGACACGCCAGTTATCCTGATACGTCGCTTTATAGTATGTGCCGATCCCGCCCATCCACATAAGGTCGACGCGCATTTTGAGGATCGCCTGAATGAGGTCGTTCGGCGCGAGCGCCTGTTTGTCGATATCGAGGAGCGCGCGGATCTCGTCGGTCAGCGGGATCGACTTCTGGCCGCGGGAGAAAATGCCTCCGCCGGTCGAGATTTTCGATTTGTCGTAATCCTGCCAGCTGGACCGGCCGACATCGAAGAGGCGTTTTCTTTCCTCCCATGTCGTTGCAGCGTCCGGATCAGGATCGATGAAGATGTCCCGGTGGTCGAAGGCCGCGATGAGCCGGGTCTTCTTCGAGAGGAGCATCCCGTTGCCGAAGACGTCTCCGGACATGTCGCCGACGCCGGCCGCCGTGAACTCTTCGTTCTGAATATCGACGCCCATCTCGCGGAAGTGGCGCTTCACGGCCTCCCAGGCGCCGCGGGCGGTGATCCCCATTTGCTTGTGGTCGTAGCCGGCCGAGCCGCCCGAGGCGAAGGCGTCGCCGAGCCAGAATCCGCGCTCGACAGCGATCGCGTTCGCCGTATCGGAGAACGTCGCCGTCCCCTTGTCGGCGGCGACGACCAGATAGGGATCGTCCTCATCGTGCAGCACGGTCCGGTCCGGATGCGCGACGGCGCCTTCGACGATATTGTCGGTGACGTCGAGCAGCCCGCGGATGAAAGTCTTATAGGCTTCCCGCCCCGCCTGAAAGACCGCGTCGCGGTCGCCCCCGACGGGCAGCTGGCGCGGATAAAATCCGCCTTTCGAGCCTACGGGAACAATGACGGCGTTCTTGACCTGCTGCGCTTTGACGAGGTCCAGAACCTCCGTCCGGTAATCTTCTTTTCGATCGGACCAGCGCAGCCCGCCGCGGGCGACGGCGCCGAAGCGCAGGTGCACGCCCTCGACCTGCGGGGAGGAGACGAAGATTTCCCGGAACGGCCGCGGCTCGGGAAGCTCGTCCAGCTCACGGCTCGCGATCTTGAAGCTGATATGAGCCTTCGCCGCGCCCGTCTCGTCTTTCTGGTAGAAATTCGTACGTTTGATGGCCGCGATCAGGTTGGCGAAGCGCCGCAGGATGCGGTCCTCGTCGATGCTGGAGATCTGTTCCGCGCCCTCGTTCAGCGCCGTGCGCAGTTCCGCGACCCGGGCTTCCCGGTCCGCGACGACCGCACTTGGATCGAACCGCGCCTCGAACATCTTGATAAGGAGCGCTGTCATGTCCGCGTGCTTGATGAGGGTGGCGGCCATGTAATCCAGCGAGAACTGGAAGCCCGACTGGATCTGGAATTTCGCGCAGGCGCGCAGGATCGCCGCTTCCCGCCAGTGGACGCCCGAGGCGAGCACAAGGGCGTTGAAGTCGTCGTCATCGGCCCGGTTTGCGAGCACCGCCTCGCAGGTCTCCTCAAAGGGCGTGCGCGCTGCATCGAAATCGATCGCTCGGCCGGAACGGGCGTCCGCCACGAACTCGTGGATCCAGATCGTCTCGCCAGCGCCCGTCGGCGTCACCGGGAAGCCGGCCTCAATGATCAGCCTGAGGCCCATATTCTCCAAAGTCGGAAGGAAGTCCGATAACGGAAGGGGCGAGCCCGTCTGATAGAGTTTCAGGCGGATGCGTTCCGGCGCGTCGTCCCGCAGCCGGAAGGCGCGAAGCGCCCGGTCGCGGTCGCCGCCGAGAGTTTCAATCTTCGCGATGTCGAGAAGCGCCTGATCCGGCGCGTTCCGGTCGCGATAGCCCGCGGGGAACGCCTGCTCGAACCGGCTGACAAGACCCTTCGGCGGGGCGCCTTCGTAGACTTCGCGCGCCTTGGCGATGAAATCATCCGACCAGGTGCGGACAATTTCTTCAACTTCGCGTTCGAGCGCCGCGACGTTCGGCGAGGAGATCGCCTCGCCTAGCCGGTCGACGATGATGTGGATGCGCGCGAGAGCGCCTTCGCCGAAGAAGACGGTGAAGGACGAAAGGGAGCCGTCGAAGCTCTTTGCGAGCAGCTTGCAGATCCGCTGACGGACGGTCGAGTTGAACCGGTCGCGCGGCACGAAGGCGAGAGCAGAGACGAAGCGGTTGAACCGGTCGCGCCGCACGAACAGTCGGGTATGGGGACGTTTGTTCAGCTGCAGGACGCCGAGGGCGATGGTCGTCAGCGTCCGCTCATCGATCTGCAGAAGCTCATCGCGCGGATAGGTCTCGAGAATGTTGACGAGGGCGTTCTCGTTGTGGCCGCCAGGCGCGAAGCCCGCGTTCTCAAGGACGGCCGACACTTTGTTTCGTACAAGCGGGATGTCGCTCGCAGGGCGATTATAAGTCTGGGCGGTGAAGAGGCCCACGAACCGTTCTTCGCCGAGAAGCCGTCCGTCTGCGGCGTAGAGCTTCACGCCGATGTAGTCCATGGCGGTGCGCCGATGAACGAGGGACCGGGCGTTCGCCTTGGCGATCAACACCGTTTCTTCCGAATTAAGGAACGCTTCGACCTCGGGCGCGAGAGACCCGTCCGGGCGGAAGGTGCCGCCGAGGATGCGGCGCTCGGCGTCACGAAGGAGGCCGCGGTCGAATTTGGTCGCATGGATGAAGGAAACGCCTTCGGGCCCCGCTTTGTAGTCGAAGCGCCGTACGCCGAGGAAAGCGAACTTGTTGTCCCACATCCATTTCAGGAACTCGACGGAATCGCGGCGCTTCTCGCGGCTGACGCCTTCAAGACGGGCGCGCTCCAACTGGGCGATCGCAGAGGCGAGGCGGGCGCGCATG
Organism: Pseudomonadota bacterium; assembly: GCA_038522735.1. GTDB lineage: Bacteria > Pseudomonadota > Alphaproteobacteria > Caulobacterales > Parvularculaceae > JBCBJX01. The sequence goes on along the minus strand of JBCBJX010000005.1, from coordinate 23,907 downwards.
TCTTCCCAGTCATCGACTGCGGCGCGGACGTCGGCGAGAACGAGGCGGATTTCGCGTTCGATCTCTTCGGCCTCTCCAGGCTCCGCCGTCGGGTCCATCTCGATGCGGAGCGTCGCCTCGCGCATGAGATCGCCGTCGGCGCCGGCGACGCGCCCGTCGTCTGCGCGCGCGATGTCGAGGACGGCGTTCAAAAAGTAGGAGATATCCTTGCCGCGCTCGGCGAGCGCGGCGGAGATGCTGTCGACGAGGAACGGCCTGTCCTCCGTCGCGATTTCAAGGACGAGGCGGGCGTTCCGCCAGTCGCCCGCATCGACATGGCGGACGCGGATGTTGTCGGCGCCTTTTTGGCGGGCCTTGAGGAATGTCCACCCCTCGCAGACGCGGCGGACGAGCCCTTCCGGGTCGGCGATCTCGCCTTCCTCGTCGAGGCGGTAGCGGGCCGCCTGCGAAAGGAAGTCCTCGAATGCGGGGTGCGCTTCGCCGTTCTGATCGAAAATATCCGGTTCGATCGTCCTTGCACGGTCTATAGCGGCGTCGAAATTGAAATTGCGGTCGAGTTCGAGGCGGGCGGCCATGAGCGGATCCCCGGATCAGCGTTGCGCGAGCGATGTCGCGCCGTCTTAACGCAGAAAGCTGATCAAAATCATAGCTGTCCAGGCGTTATCTTTGTCGTGCAAAAATATTGCGCCGCGATACGTCGCGCGAGCTGCGTTTGGAAGGATGTTCAAGGGTCTGCGGCAGCTCTATCCGGCGGCGGCTTCCCGGTCGGACTCGTCCGAGCCTTCCGATACCGCCGCGTCTTCGGCTTCCACCGGAGCGTGGGAGCGCAGCGGGTGCCGCGTTCGGGCGCGGGCGAGCTCCCGGCGGGCGGCGTAGGCGATGAGCCCGGCGCCGAGAACGCCGATGGCGAGGGAAATGACGAGAGGCGCGCCGCCTCCGCCCCTGAGGGCCGCTGTGACGGCGAACAGGCTCGCCGGCGCCCAGAGCGCCGTCGCGGCCGGCGCGTGGCGGGCGTGGGCGAGGGCCGCAGCAAGAGAGGCGACGAGGACCGCCGCGCCGAGGGACGCGCTAAGGATGAGCGATGTTTCCGCGGGCGCGAGCAACATGGTGCCCGAGCCGAACGCCGCGCCGAGAACGCAGAGAGCTGCGACGTAGTCCGCACGCCAATGGAAGGGCCGGCGGGAAGCGCGGCCGCCGACAAGGTAGGAATGGAGGAGCCGGCGCGCCGCGACGAGCGCCGGGGCCGCCATCGCCGCCCAGATGAGGGCGCGGGCAGGCGCGGCGAGGCCGCCGAGGATGGCGAGGCAGGCGATCATGCCGCCGAGAACGCCGAGACCTGCGCCGCCGCGGCGCGCGAGTTCTGAAATCAGGTACAGCCGGGCGGCGCGGCTTAACGGAGTGCGGCGCGCCAGCCGTTCGGCTTCGCGCTGGGCGCGGTCCTGCAAAGCGCGGACGGAGCGGTCGGCGGCGACGGCCTGGAACACGCGGGCGGCTCCTTTCTCTGAGCGTCTCAATGAGGGGCCCGAGGAGACTAAGGATGCGTTAACGATGCTCCTGATTGGACCGATTTGCCCCGCCGCAAAACCGCCGGATGCGTTAACGCCGCGCGGCGCGCGTCGCTTGCAGAAGTTCGCCGCGCAGGACGAGGGCGTCGATGTTTTCGGGGTCCCGTGAAAGCGCCTCAACCACGTCGTCGAAGGCGCCCTCATAGTCGCCGAGCGCCTGCTTCGCCCGGCCGCGCACGACGATGAGGCCCGGCGCGGCGCGGTTGTCGGCGTCGGCGGCGTCCACAGCGGAGACGACCCGCCCCCAGCGGCCGGCGCCGGCGAAGGCCTTGGCGGCTGCGGCGTTCACCTCGAAGGCGTTCGGCGCGGCGAGGAGCGCTTCCTCCGCAGCGTCGACGGCCTCGGCGATGTTGTCGGCTGCGAGCGAGGCCTCGGTCGCCTGTACGAGAAGCCGCGCCTTGAGCCCCGGGTCGTTCGCTTCCTCGTCCGCAAGCGCCCTGAGGCGTCGGGCGGCGACGCCCGTCTTGCCGAGGGCGATTTCCGCAAGCGCGAGACAGTGCTCGGCCGGCGCGCCGCCCCGGCGGGCCGTCCAGCGCGCCGCCCGTGAATACGCAGCCCCCGGATTGGTCTCCACCTCGGCGATGCAGGCGGCGTAATCCGGGTCGAGATCGGCGGACTGGGCGAGAGCGAGGGCGGCGAACGCAATTTGAAACATCAGCGGATTGTACAGCGTCGATGCGGCTTCCCGCTAGTCGGCGGCGTCCTGCGGGCCGCAGATCCCGGCGGCTGTCGCTTCAGGGCCTTTCTGGACGGTGATGATTTTCGGCTTGGGCGCCGGGGCGGCCGCGGCGGCGGGGCGCGGTTGGAAGAGGGCGCGTTCCACCGCGCCGCCGGCGAGGCGTTCGCCCCAGACGCCGGCGATCAGCCCGAGCGAAAAAGCGAGGGAGAGGAAGCGGGGATCCATAGCCGGCCTCGGCGGTTGCGCGCAGCACGCCTGTCGCTGGATCGATACCAATCGAGCGTTGAGATGCGGTTTCTACTCCGCCGCGCGGTTCGCAGCGCGCCGCTGCAGGTCTTCCGCGTCCGTCGGCTCGTCGGAGATGATCTCCGCGGTCCCGTCGACCATAGTCGCGTCGTCCTCCTCGGCGAGAGCGACGGGGCCGTCCGCCGGGAAATGGCAGGCGACGCGCGTCCCCTCGCCGGCGACGCTCTCCATCCGCACCCAGCCGCCATGGAGTTCGACGAAGCTCTGGACGAGGGCGAGGCCGAGCCCTGCGCCGGCCCCGGGACCTGCGCTCTCGAACCGGTCAAAGGCGCGCGACTGATCGGCCGGCGAGACGCCCCGGCCGGTGTCTGCGACGCCGATGCGGATCGCGTCGCCGTCGCGTCGGGCGCTGAGGGTCACCGTTCCGCCCGGCGGCGTGAAGGCGAACGCGTTCGAAAGGAGGTTGAAGAGGACCTGCTTAAGCCGCTTTTCGTCCGCAATGAGAACGCCGATGTCTTTCGGGCAATCGAGCTTAAGGGAGACCTGCGTGTCTTCCGCCTTGAGCGCCGCGTAGGTCGCCGCGTTTTCAAGGACCCGGCGGACGTCGAGTTCGCTCACTTCGAGCGTCAGACGCCCGGCGTCGATGGCTGCGAGATCGATCACGTCGTTGATGAGATCGAGAAGATGGTTCGCCGCGGAGAGGACGCTTGACGCATAGTCCTTCTGCCGCTCGTTCAGGGCGCCGAACATCTCGCTCTCCAGCATTTCGGAGAAACCGATGATGGTGTTGAGCGGGTTGCGCAGCTGATAGGAGACGTGGTCGACGAATTTCGACTTGACCCGGTCCGCAGCCTCCAGCCAGGCGTTCCGCTCCCGGAGTTCTTTCTCGCGCTCGCGGGTGTCGGTCACGTCCTGGAAGACGATCAGCGTCGCGCCGTCCGGCAGCGGTTCGGTGGAGGCGACGAAGGTGCGCCCGTCCTGGAAGGGCGTTTCGGCCTCTCGAAGCGGCGCCCGACCGTCGGACGTCAGCGAGGTGACCCGGCGGACGAGGCTTTCCGCGAGGCCGCCGGCTTCGGGCGCGATGCGCGCGAGGCGCTTTGCAAGATCGTCGATCCGCACGGCGGAGACGCCCTCGGACGGTGTTTTCATGCCGAAGAGCGCGGCGAACGCGTCATTGCCGAGGCGCAGGCGGCCGTCGCCGCCGAACACCGCCACAGCCTCGGAGAGATTGTCGAGGGTCGCCTTCTGGACCTTGATGACCGTGTTGAAGCGGGTTTCGAGATCGAGGCGTTCAGTGATGTCCTCGAACACCACGAGGACGCCGCCGAGAGGATGGCGCTGCGAGGCGACCCGCAGCGACCGTCCGCCGGGGAGCGTCCAGATCGCCTCCGGCGCAGCGCCGGCTTTGGCGTCGGCCGCGTCGTTCGCCTCCGCCGTATAAAGAGCGAGCTGCTCGCCGCGCCATGTCGCGTAGTCGGCGATCGGCGGCAGAGCGCCCCGCTCGTGCAGCCGGTCGAGAATATCCGCATGCTTCGGTCGCCCGGCGAGGTCGGCGTCATCGAGCTTCCACAACGCCTGGAACGCCTTGTTGTAGAAGGCGAGTTCCTGCTTGGCGCCGAAGACCGCGACGGCGGCCGGAATCTGGTCGAGGGTTCGGTGGTGGGCTTCGAGGTGACGGGCGAGGTCTTTCTTCGCGCGCTGTGCGTCGGTGATGTCGATCGCCATGCCGCCGACGGCGGCGTCGCCGGCGCCGTGGAGCGGCGTCTCGACGACGCGGAGGATGCGCTGGACGCCGCCGATGGCGACTGAGAACCGGTTCTCCCTGCGGGCGTTCTCGACCTTCGCTTTGGCTGCGAGACGGGGACTCGCAGAGGCGAGCTCCAGCTGGCGGCGGACGGCGTCGGCGGGCGAGGCGGCCTCGACGGCTTCCGCATAGGCCCTGTTCGCCCAGATGAGCTTCAGGTCGGCGTCGCGTCGCCACATGGGGATCGGCGAACGCTCCAGAAGGGCGTAGCCGGCGTGAAGGTCGGCGGCGCGCTCGGACAAACGCCCGACGCCGCCGCCGTCTTCAGCCATGCGGGCGGCCGGGTCCGTCAGCCAGAGCGCGACCTGGCCGCCGGCGGCGCGGCCGTCGACCTCGATCGGGCGTCCGTCTTCTGAATAGACGACGCCGGCGAAGCCCACGCCGTGATTGCGCAGCTCGCGGATCTTGTCGGCGAGGGGGCGCTTGTCCGGATCGCGGGCGTGTTCGTCGAGGGGGAGCGCGCCAAGGGCGTTAAGGAGGCGGCGGACCGGATCGGGCTCGGCGGGGTCGTCGCCGGAGAGGGCGAGCATGGACGCGAGGGCCGCCGGGCCGCCGAGGACCCGCGGGCGGCCCCAGTCAGCGCCGATCTCCGAGGCTGTATCCTCCCAGACGATGACGAGGCCGGGGTGCGCCGCGAGGACGCTCTCGGCTTTTTCAAGCCGGCCCTCCATGATCGCGAGGCGCTCCGACCACTTCAGGGACTGGCGGCGGACGTCGCGGGCGAGCTTGACGATGAAGAGGGCTGCTGCTGCTGCTAGGCTGGCGGCGCCGACGGCGCTCGCGGTCGTCGGGTCGAGGGAGACGCCGCCGAGCACGGCGGCGTGCGCCACGCCCAAAGATGCGCCGGCCGCGGACGCCATCGCTGTCGTGAGCTTCAGCGCTCGTTTCATCTCGCCTCGTTCGCGCGGCCTGCCGCGCGGGTTTCCGACACCGGGCCGAAGGTGGCTCGCCCGTTATCATCCCGCGAATATGATGAGGTTCGCAGGGGCTGACCACACCCTTTTTAGTTGCCGACTCCAAATCAGTGCGAAGCCGAAACAACCGTTTCCGCCAATGGCTTTTGGGTCCGTCTGTCGAACGTCCGGCCTCGCCCTGTGATGCAGCCCAAACGAAAAAGGCGGCCCGAAGGCCGCCTGTTCCGCAGTTCGATGGATGCAGCTTAAGCGCGGCGACGAGCCGCGAAACCGAGGCCGAGGAGGCCGAGGCCGAAAAGGCCGATCACGCCCGGCTCGGAGACCGTGATTTCATTGAACACGATCTCGTCGATGGCGCCGGAGCCGGTGAGCTGGATGCTCTGGACTTTGGCCGTCGTATCGCCCGTGAAAGTGAAGGTCGTGTACTCGTTGTCGCCGAGGTTTGCGCCGATACCCGTATAGACTTCGGTACTGCCGTCGGAGAGTGTAATGTTAACTTGTGCACCGCCGTCGCCGGTGTCGAACAGATTGATGCTGACGAAATCGAGCAGCTGATTGAAAGCGAGTTCGATGATGCCGCCGTTCGGATCGTCGTCAAGATTGCCGTTGTTGTTGCCGATGATCAGGACTTTGCCCGGCATGAACATCTCAACGGCCGGAGTATTCGGATCATCGAACGGCGCCTCGAGGTCCGGGTCCGCTGTGCCGGAGAGGCCCGTGTCGAAGATCAGAGCGGAATTGTCGTTCGGGCCGGACACGCTGACCGTGTAGGTCACGCCTGGGGCGCCTGGAACGGCGATGACGCCGAGCGTCGTCAGATCCGTGCCGGTTGCGAAGTTTTCGAAGTCGATGACCGCGGCGGACGCGACGCCCATGCTGGCGAGTGCGGCAGCTGAAATGGAAGCGAGCAGTTTCATGAAAAGTTCCCCAGATCGGATTGAAAGTCCAAACTAACGCAAATTCACCTGCATGGACCGTGCCAAACAATTAGCTGTTTAATTACAGAAACATAGTGGCTTTACGCGTCGGGCGCCGTCGGCGTTGTAATCTTTCAGGCTTACGCGCCGTAAGAAAAACTGACGGCCGTGGAACCTAAAACGAAAAAGGCGGCCCGAAGGCCGCCTGTTCCGCAGTTCGATGGATACGGCTTAAGCGCGACGGCGAGCCGCGAAGCCGAGGCCGAGAAGGCCGAGGCCGAAGAGGCCGATCACGCCCGGCTCGGAAACAGGCGTGCTGACGAACAGCCAGTCCTGGGCGGTGGTGTGATAGACCTCGCCCGCATCGTTCACGAGCGCCAGCCAGCCTTCGCCGACCGGCGAGTCGCAGAAGGCGGGATCCGGCGCGCCGTCACATTCATCTTCCAGCCGGTGCTGGTTGTTGAGGAAGTTGACGAGGTTGCCGTTTTTATCGGTGTAGCCGAGGAGCCCGATGGTCGTTCCTGCGCCGATGCTCTGGTTCGCGTCGATGAACGAGATCGAACCGGAGCCCTGCGACGTGGAGGATTTCGGGGTCAGGCCGTTGATCGAGAACTCGCCTGTCAGCGGATTGCCGCCGACGTTCGTGTAAACGAAGTCGAGGGTCACGAAGCCGCCGCCGCCCGCATACGAAGCCCCGGAGTCCTTGCCGCCAAAGGCGAGGCCGGAGATCGTGAACGAATCGTCCGCATCGTCGTAAAGGCCGGTCACGGAACAGCCGACGCAATCGAAATCAAACGTCCAGGTCGCGCTCGAGCCGCCGTTTCCGGTCGCGAAGTTCTCGATGCCGTCGAGGCGGAGCCCATAGGCCGGCGGGTTTTCGCTTCCATCCGGATGGGACCCGAGATTGAACATGATCGGCGCCGCCGCGGCCGATCCGATTGCTGCCGATGCGCCGATCACCAGCGCGCTGATTGCATGACGCAACATCGCCACCTCCCTGTTTTCGGCATGACAAGCAAATGACAGGCCAACGCAGCTGAAAACTTAAGTCATTGAATTAAAAAAAATTTCGGCCGCCGCACCTCGTTCGCACGGGCCCGGCGACCGTTGATTTTTACGCACGCCGTCAGGCAACTTTACAATGCGGGGTCGGCTGGACTCCCGCAAAGCGCGCGCTGCTCAGTAGCGATACTGCTCCGACTTGAACGGGCCTTTCTTCTCGACGCCGATATAGGCGGCCTGATCGTCGGTCAGCTCGCTGAGGTGTGCGCCCACCTTGGCGAGATGCAGGGCGGCGACCTTCTCGTCGAGGTGCTTCGGCAGCACGTAGACTTTGTTCTCGTACTGATCGCCCTTGGTGAAGAGCTCGATTTGCGCAAGCGTCTGGTTGGTGAAGGACGCGGACATGACGAAGCTCGGGTGGCCCGTGGCGTTGCCGAGGTTCACGAGGCGCCCTTCGGAGAGGAGGATCATCCGCTTGCCGTCGGACTTTTCGATCATGTCGACCTGCGGCTTGATGTTCGTCCATTTGAAGTTGCGAAGGCCCTCGACCTGAATCTCGTTGTCGAAGTGGCCGATATTGCAGACGATAGCCATGTCCTTCATCGCCCGCATATGGTCGACGGTGAGGATGTCCTTGTTGCCGGTGGCGGTGACGAAAATATCCGCCCGCGGCGCGGCCTCCTCCATGGTGACGACCTCGAAGCCGTCCATCGCCGCCTGAAGGGCGCAGATCGGATCGATCTCCGTGACGAGCACGCGGGCGCCGGCGCCGCGGAGCGATTCCGCAGAGCCCTTGCCGACATCGCCATAGCCCGCGACCGTGGCGATCTTGCCGGCCATCATCACGTCCGTGCCCCGACGGATGGCGTCGACCAGGCTCTCCCGGCAGCCGTATTTGTTATCGAATTTCGACTTGGTGACCGAGTCGTTCACGTTAATCGCCGGAAACGGCAGCGTACCCGCCTTCTCGCGCTGGTAGAGGCGAAGGACGCCCGTCGTCGTTTCTTCGGTCACGCCCTGGATCGAGGCTTTGACGCGGGAGTAGAAGCCCGGATCGCGCTCAAGGCGCGCCTTGATCACGTTAAAAAGGCAGGTCTCTTCTTCATTGGACGGATTGTCGAGGACCGACGGGTCCTTCTCCGCGTCCGCGCCGAGGAGGATGAGGAGCGTCGCGTCGCCGCCGTCGTCGAGGATCATGTTGGCGAGTTCGCCGTCCGGCCATTCCCAGAGACGGTCCGCATACTCCCAGTATTCCTGCAGGCTCTCGCCTTTATAGGCGAAGACAGGGGTGCCGGCGTCGGCGACGGCCGCCGCCGCGTGGTCCTGGGTCGAATAGATGTTGCAGGACGCCCAGCGCACGGTCGCGCCGAGGGCTTCGAGGGTCTGGATGAGGACGGCGGTCTGGATCGTCATGTGAAGCGACCCGGCGATGCGCGCGCCTTTCAGAGGCTGCGCTGCGCCGTACTCCTCGCGGGTCGCCATCAGGCCCGGCATTTCGGTTTCGGCGATGGCGATCTCCGCGCGGCCGAATTCGGCGAGGGAGATGTCCTTGATGGCGTAATCGGCGGCGGACATGGGCGCTCCTTTATGAATGCGATTGAATTCGTCACCGGGCGGTTAGCACGGGCGGTTAAGGATATAAAGATGTCTTTATATCGGGTCGCCGGGCGCGTCGGCGAGGATCGCCTGTAGCCCCTCGCGATAGCTCGGATATCGGGGCGCCCAGCCGAGGCGTTCCTTGAGGCGGGCGTTCGAGACCCGTTTGTTGTCGGCGTAGAACGACCGCGCCATGGCGCTCATTTCGGCCTCCTCGAAAGGGACTTCCGGCGGCGGGTCGAGGCCGAGGAGGTCCGCGGCGAACGCCGCCGGATCGCCGGGCGCTGACGGTTCGTCGTCCACGAGATTGTAGACCGCGAGCGGCGTCGGCGTCGCGATCGAGAGGGCCAGGGCGCCGGCGGCGTCGTCCACATGGATGCGGTTGAAGACCTGACCCGGCTTCAAAATACGGCGCGCCGTTCCGGCGCGGACCTGATCAAGCGCAGATCGCCCGGGGCCGTAAATGCCCCCGAGGCGGAAGATGTGGAGCGGCGCCGAATGCTCCGTCGCGAAGAGGGTCCAGTCGGCCTCGGCGCGAACCCGCCGGCGGCTGCGGTCCGTTTCGGGTCTGAGGTCCGCGCTTTCATCGACAAGGTCGCCCTCCCGATCCCCATAAACGCCGGTGGTCGAGAGATAGCCGAGCCAGGAAAGCGTCGGCGCGGCCCGCTCCAGCGCCCCGGCGCAGCAGCGAAGGACGGGGTCGCCCGCTTCGTCCGGCGCAATGGAGAGGAGGACGGCGTCCGCTCCCTCCAGCGCTTCCGGCGGGAACAGCGCGCCGGCGGTCCACTGGACGGGCTCGACGCCTCCGGCGCGCATCGCCTCAGCCTTCTCCGCCGACCGCGTGGTGCCTGCGACGCTCCAGCCCTCGCTCAGCAACCGGCGCGCGAGGGCTTCCGCGGTAAATCCGTATCCGAAACAAAAAAGCCGGGGCATGGGCCTTACTTCGTTCGTTCGCTCAGGTCCTCAACGGGCTTGACGCCGACGGTCCCGTCCGGCGACGTCGCTTATCCCATGGCCTACAGACTCTTCATCGGCCTGTCTCCGCCCGAAGACGTAGCGGAGGCGCTCTCCCGGCTGCAGGACGGGCTGCCCGGCGCGCGCTGGCGCGATCCGGAGACCTTTCATCTCACCCTCGCCTTCGTCGGAGACGCGAGCGCGCGGACCTTTGAGGACCTGGCCGCGGCGTTCACCAGCGTTTCCGCGCCCGGCTTCACGCTGGACTGGACCGAGCCCGGCGTCTTCGGCGCGGAAGGGCGGCCGCGCGCCGTCTGGGCGGGCGTGCGGCCCGAGCCGGGCCTCCTCCTCCTCCAGGGCCGGGTGGCGGCGGCGATGCGGTCCGTCGGCCTTACGCCCGAAGCCCGCAGGTTCACGCCGCATGTGACGCTCGCTTATCTCGCCCGTACAGGAGACGCCGAGGTCGCGAAATATGTCGGCGAGCGCAGCCTCCTCGCCGTTCCGCCCTGGCCTGTGGGCGAGTTTCATCTTTACTCCTCGCATCTCGGCGGTGGCCACAGCGTCTACCGGGTCGAGGAGACGTATTATCTCGGACGGGCGGAGTAGCAGCGCCCCTCAGTCGTCGTCTTCCAGGTGGTCGAGAAAGCCTGTGACGCCCGCTTCCAGAAGATCGAGCACATGGTCGAAGCCGTCCGGGCCGCCGTAATAGGGGTCCGGCGTTTCGCGTTCCTCCGTATCCGCAAAATCGAGGAGGAGGCGGATGTCGCATTCGCGGTTCGGCGGCGCCATGGCGAGGAGATCGCTCTGGTTCCGGAGATCCATCGCGACGAGATAGTCGAACTCGTAGAAGTCCGCGAACTGGACCTGCCGGGCGCGCTGGTGGGAGAGATCGTAGCCTCGGCGCCCCGCGGCCCGGATCATCCGCACGTCCGGCGGGTCGCCCTCGTGCCAGCCGCCCGTACCGGCGCTGTCGAGAAAAAGCGAGAGCCCGCGCTCTCGCGCGAGCGCCCGCGCGACGCCCTCTGCGGCCGGCGAGCGGCAGATATTGCCGAGGCAGACAAAGAGGACGCGTTTCATCACGAAACCATGATCGCTTTCGTCTTTCGGGTCGAGGGCGGGGTCTGGGCGCGCTACGAGGGCGCTGCGTTCCATCCTTTGAGGTTCCCATGACCCAGACCCTTTCAGCGTTCCTTCTGCCGACCCTCGACCGTGCGCTCGCGCAGCTCGTCCACATTCTCGATCGCGGCGAAGCCCATGCGGCGGAGCGGTCTTTCGACTCGGCGACGGTGCTCGCCCTGCGGCTCTTTCCCGACATGCTGCCCCTCTCCTTTCAGTTCGTGATCGCAAGCGACGTCGCCCAGCGCGGGACGGCCCGCCTTGCGGGTCTCGAGCCGGAGCCTGCGCCTGCGCCGACGGAAGCAACGTTCGCGGCCTACCGGGCCTATGTCGAAAACGCCCGCAATCTCGTCGGCGGGCGCGACGCCGCCGCGATCGATGCGAGCGCCGAAAAGACGACGTCGTTTCCCATCGGCCGGGACCGCACCGCCGAGATGACCGGCGCGGACTTCGCCCGGCGCTTCATCCTGCCGAACGTCTTCTTCCACGCGACGACCGCCTACGCTCTCTTCCGGCAGGCGGGCGCGCCGCTCGGCAAGGCGGACTTCCTCGGCGACGTCTGAGCGCATGCGGATCGTCGTCCTCACCGGCGCCGGGGTTTCCGCGCCCTCGGGCGTCGCGACCTTTCGCGATCCGGACGGGGTGTGGGCGAAGTACGATTATCGCGAGGTGGCGACGCCGGAGGGATTCGCCGCCGATCCGGCGCTCGTCCATTCTTTCTACAACGCCCGCCGCGCCGGCCTGCCGGGCGTACAGCCGAACGCGGCGCATGTGGCGCTCGCGGAGCTGGAGGCGCGCCTTGAGGCGACCGGCGGGCGGTTGACGCTCGTCACCCAGAACGTCGACGACCTGCATGAGCGCGCCGGCTCCCGGCGTCTTCTGCGCATGCACGGCCAGCTTGCGAAGTCCCGATGCGGTGCCTGTGGGGATATTCAACCCTGCACAGAGGACCTTTCAACGGAGAGGGTCTGCGACGCGTGCGGAACCCTTGGCCGTCTTCGGCCTCACGTCGTCTGGTTCGGCGAGATGCCGTTTCACATGGACGAAATCGCCGAAGCCCTCGCCGAGGCGGATCTCTTCGTCTCCATCGGCACCTCCGGCTCCGTCTATCCGGCCGCCGGGTTCGTCGCCCAGGCGCGCGCAGCCGGGGTCCCTTGCGTCGAACTCAATCTCGAGCCGTCGGAGAACGCGCATCTTTTCAACGAGAAACGTTACGGGCCGGCCGACGAGGTCGTGCCGGCTTGGGCGGCGTCGATGGGGGCGGGCGGCTGAGGGTCGCCTGACGCCCGTTCGCCGCGCTATACCGGATGCGGGGGTGCGGGAGGTCTTATGCTGAGGTACGCGCTGGCGGGATCGGGTGCGATCGCCGTCGTTCTCGGAGCTGCGGCGGCGCAGGAGCGCCGACCTTATGGTCCGTGCACCTACATTTCTACGAGCGCCGGCGGGATCGCTTTTTCTTCGGGCTCCTTCGAGATCACCGGGCCGGACGACCTTCTGGAGGTCGATACCCGCGAGGGCGAGCAGTGGACGGGCGCGATCGGCGTCGCAGAGGGGCAGGCGCGGGGCGAAATTCAGTACGCCTATCGCCGCGTCGATATCGAGAACGTGTCCGCCTCCGGAGTGGTCCTCCCGAACGCAAGCGGCGAGTTCGAGGTCGCGGGGTTCTACGCCAACGGCTATTTCGACTTCGTCGCGGCGGGCCCCCTCAGCCCCTATGTCGGCTTCGGCCTCGGCGGGGTCTATGTGGACGTTGAAGTGGAGTCCGGCGACGGCGTGTTCTTTCAGGACGCCGACACGGTCTTCTCCTGGCAGGCGATGGGCGGCGCGTCGCTGCGGCTCGGCTCGAACGCCGAGGTATTCGGACAGTACACGTACTACGCCACCGCCAAGACCCGCTATAATGCGAACGCGGTCGCCGTTACGACCACCGGGGACGTCGTGGTCGTCACAGAGGGCGGTCAGGTCCCGACCGAGGACTTCGACATCGGCGGCCACGCCTTCGCCGCGGGGGTTCGGCTGCGCTTCTAGGGGCCTCCAGGGCCAGGCCTTGCATCGGCGGGCGGCTTTCGCCCTTATGCCGCCTCGCTTTCAAGCCCCAAGTGATGTCCGACACGCCGATCCCGCAAAACGCCCGTCCCGTCTACAACGCGCCATCCGCGCGACTCGCCGATCGCTTCCGTGCGGCGCTCGGCGACCTGGCGGACGGCTGGCGGCGGCGCGAACTCTGGTCGGCGCTCGCCGTCGAGGACCTGCGCCAGCGCTATCACGGAACCGCCCTCGGCATGGCGTGGGCGGTCCTCTCTTTCGCGCTCTTTGTCGGGATCTTCATCCTCGTCTTCGGCGTCTTCGGCGACCGCGATCTGAAGACGTTTTCCGTGCACGTCTCGGCAGGCTGGCTCGTCTGGAGCTTCATCTCCAGTCTCATCACCGGCGGCGCGACCGCGTTCAGCAAGGCGGGGGCATGGATCGCCGGCACCGCCATGCCGTACTCGACCTTCATTTACCGGAACGTTCTGATCGAACTGCTGCTCGCCGCCGCCGCGAGCCTCGTCGTCGGCGGCGTTCTCATCGCGGTCAGCCCGCCGAGCTCACCGGTCGCTCTCCTCGCGTTTCCAGGCTTCGCGCTCTGCGTCGCCTTCGGGTTCTTCGCCGCACTCTCGCTGGCCGTCGTCTGTCTACGGTTAAAAGACCTGCGCTTCGTCACGCAGGTCGTCGTGCGAGCCGCTTTTTTCCTGACGCCCATTCTCTGGCAATACGATCCGACGTCGGATTCGTTCAGAACAAAGCTCGCGCTCTACAACCCGGTGACGCATTTTCTTGAGATCGTTCGGGCGCCCCTGACCGGCGTCGCGCCGACGACGCTGAACTACGCCGTCGCCCTCGGATCCACCGTCGCCGTCGCGATCTTCGCGATCAGCGTGTTCGCCGCGTTCCGGCGGCGCATTCCGCTCTGGGCCTGAGGATGGCGACGCTCCGGGCCGATCATATAGATCTGATCTATCCCCTGCGCGCGGGATCGACGCCGAAATTCGCCAACCGGCGGGCTGAGGCCGACCGCTTCGTGCGCGACCCGTCAGGGCGCGCGACCGGCCTCAAGGCGCTTTCCGACATCGATTTCAGACTCACGGACGGCGAACGGCTCGCCCTCGTCGGCCGTAACGGCTCCGGCAAGTCGACGCTCCTGCGCGTCCTCGGCGGCGTTCTGCCGCCCGACAGCGGTCAAGTGTATGCGGACGGGTCCATGCGCGGTATCTTCAACCTGCAGGTCGGCGCGCAGGCGGCGGCGACGGGCCGGGAGAACATCGTCCTCTCCGGCCTCGTCGCGGGCGCGAGCCGCGCCGAGATCGCCGAGCGCGAAGCGGAGATCGTCGATTTCGCAGAGCTCGACGACTTCATCGACATGCCGTTCGCGTCCTATTCGGCGGGCATGAAAATGCGGCTTCTATTCGCGACGGCGACGGCGTTCGCGCCGGACATCCTCATCCTCGACGAATGGCTGTCGGCCGGCGACGCGCCGTTCCGGGAGAAAGCGAAAAAGCGCATGTCGGAGATGGTCGCCCAGTCCGGCGTCCTCGTCCTCGCCTCCCACCAGCGCAGCCTCCTGCGCGATGTCTGCACAAAGGCGCTCTGGCTGCATGACGGCCGCATGCGGATGTACGGGCCCGTCGACGACGTTCTTGAGGCTTACGACGTAGGCTGATCGCGTACGAAATCGCGCGCCGTCATCGCGGCGTGGAAGAGGTGGTAGAACGTGCTCGCAGGAATGAGCGGCGCGTCCGGCCGCATGTCCGCGTCGATCCGGTCGGCCCAGCCGCCGCGGATCGCAGGGTCAAGATAGAAGTCGAGGATCGCGCCGGCCACGGCGTCCGCAGCTCCAGCGGCGCCCGGAACGCCCGCGCGGGCCTGCATGATCTCAGCTTTCAGAAGTTCCGTCTGCACCCAGAGGCGCTTGGTCGGCCGCGTCGGCGTTCCGTCGGGCTGCATCTCGTCGCAGAGAGCGATTTCGCCCGGCCTGCGGCCGCGTTTTGCCGTCTCCATCAGCCGCGCGCAGATATCGCCGACCGGCGGACCGCCGAGGCGCTCGCGCCAGCGCAGGAGCCAGACCCATTCCACATGGTGCCCGGGTTCGAGCTTGTCGCGCTCCGTCTGCGGCGCTGCGGACCAGTCGTCCGCGAACCATTCGACGAGGCGACCGTCCTCATGAAAATGCTCGTGGAAGAGGGCGATGATCCCGTCGCCGGCGTCGAGAAACCGTCGGTCCTCCGTGTGCTCATAAAGCGTCAGATACATCTCAAGGAGATGCATGTGCGGGTTCTGACGGCGGAGGGCCGCCGGCGTGTCGAGGTTCTCGCGGACGCCTCCGGCCGGGTGACGGAACGGGCCGTCGAGCAGCGCCAGCGTCTCCTGCAGAAGTCGCTCCGCCTGCCGATCAGGCGCGGCCTGCATCACCCATGAGAGCGCCATGGCGGCGAAGGCGTGGTCGTAGGCGTCTCGCGAGCCGTCCCGGATCGACAGATCCGGCTCCAGCCGGTGCGCCCAGCCGGGCGCGCCGGATTTCGCCCAGGCGAGGTCCTCGAGCCGTTCGAGGCCGCGTTGGAGAAAGTCCGTCGCGTCGAGGGCCCCGAGCGTGTGGGCGTGGGCGAAGACGTAGAGCTGGCGGAAGCTCACCCGCACCCGGCGGACCTCCCCGAGCGCCGCGGCGCCGTCCGGCGTCAGGGCCTCGAGGAACGCGCCGGTCTCGTCCATGGCCCGAGCGCGCCAGAACGGCAGGGCCGCCTCCCGCGCCCAGTCGGCGAACGCTGTCAGTCGCTGCACGGCGCGTCGGCCCTCCCGCTTCGCAGCGAGGCCCTAGCAAACGTCGCGCGTCAGGGGGAGCCTTCAGCCAACCGCGCGCTCCCGCCCCTCCCAGTACGGCTTCCTGAGATCGCGGCGGAGGATCTTGCCGGAGGCGTTGCGCGGCAGGGCGTCGATGAAATCGACCGACCGCGGGACCTTGAAGCCGGCGACCTGGGTCTTCGCGAAGGCGAGGACGGCGGCCTCGTCGAGCTGCGCGCCCGGCGCCGTCACGACGATCGCCTTGACGGACTCGCCCCAGGTGTCGTGCGGGACGCCGATCACGGCGACGTCGGCGATCCCCTCCATGCCGGCGAGGGCTTTTTCGACCTCGGCCGGGTAAACGTTCTCGCCGCCGGTGACGATCATGTCCTTGATGCGATCGACGATGAAGATGTAGCCGTCCTCGTCCGTGTACGCCGCGTCTCCCGAGCAGTACCAGCCGCCCCGGATCGCCTCGTCGGTCGCGTCCTTGCGCCGCCAGTAGCCGGACATCATCGCGCCGGACCGTACGCGCACTTCGCCGACCTCGCCCGGGGGAAGCTCTTTTCCATCCGGGTCCGCCACGATGATCTCGCAATGGGGCAGCGGCCGTCCGGCGGATTTCAGCCGCGGGGAGTCCGGGTCCTTATGGTCGTCCGCCGTCAGATAGGTGATCGAGCCCGTCAGTTCGGTCATGCCGTAGTGCTGGCCGAAATCGGCGTTCCCGAAGAGCTGCATTGCGCCGCGCAACAGGTCCGGCGATATCGGCGAGGCGCCGTAGTGGATATGCTGGACGCTGGAAAGATCCGCCGTCTTCGCTTTTTCCGTCAGCCCCAGGAAGAGGAGCATCGCCGGCACGAACATGCCGCGGGCGATCTTCATCGTCTCGATGTCGGAGAGCACCTGTTCGGGCTCGAAGCCTGCGTGCATCACCAGCTTCTGGCCGCGGAACCACGAGATCATCGACCAGCCGACGCCAGCGATATGAAAGAGCGGCACGCAGGTGAGGGAAAGCTCCCCCGGCGTCCACTGAAAATCGTCAAAGCCGCCGTCGCCGAGCTGCAGGAGCCCTGCGAAGCAGTCGTGGCGGAGGACGACGCCTTTCGGCACGCCGGTCGTTCCGCTGGTATAAAGCTGGATGACTTCATCGGCCGCCTGCGGACGATGATCGACGGTCGCTTCGTCGCCGGCCTTCAGGAACGCTGCGTAGTCGGGCTTGTCGAAATGGATGATCCGGACGCCATCGGCGGCCTTCGCCGCTTCGTCGAACATGCTCTCCGCAAAGAGGAGGCTCGCCCCCGCATCCGCCGCCACCGCGGCGACCTCCGGCGGCGCGAGGCGGTAATTGATCGGCGCGAGGACGGCGCCGATGCGCGTCGCGCCGAAGAGGAGATCCCAGAACTCCGGCAGGGACCGCGCGAGATAGCCGATCCGGTCCCCCGGTTTCACGCCGGCCGCGACGAGGGCGCGGGCGGCCCGGTCGGCGTTCTCGTGCATGGCGCCGTAGGTGAACTCCCGCCCGTCGGCGATGAGCGCCACCGCATCGGGGCGGATCGCGACGTTCTGGGTGATCACGTCGTCCATGGTCTCAAGGCGGGTCATCACCCCGCCCGCGAAGGTCGTGCCGTCCATCTCGTTTCCTCCCGCACGCCGTTCATCCTCGGCGCGTCGATTGACAGTCGAAGGCGCCGGCGATCGTTGCGCGGCGCGCGCGGAAACAATTTAATCACAAAAAACAGGGCCGTCGCAGCCTCGACAGATCGAAAAATCGGCCCTTCAGGGAGGAAATCGCCATGAACGCTCCATCCGCGGCCTTTGACTACATCGTCGTCGGGGCGGGCTCCGCCGGCGCGACCCTCGCGGCGCGGCTCTCGGAAGACGCGGGAGCCACGGTCTGCCTCCTTGAGGCGGGGACGGCGAACAAGGACCTGCGGGTGACGGCCCCGTTGATGCTCGGCAAGGCGGGCGAGCAGGACAAGTTCAACTGGAAATACGACACCGAACCGCAAAAAGAGCTCAACGACCGGGTGATGTACTGGCCGCGCGGCAAGGGGCTCGGCGGTTCCAGCGCCATCAACGCCATGTGCTATATCCGCGGCGCGCTCGAAGATTTCGACGGCTGGCAGGATCAGGGCGCGGACGGCTGGGGCTGGGCGTCGGTTCTTCCGTACTTCAAGAAATTTGAAAATTACTTCGGAGGCGAGGACCAGTGGCACGGCGTCGGCGGCCCGGTCTCGGTGGAGCGGCTGCGTCATATCAATCCGACGACCCACGCCTTCATCGAGGCGGGGCGCGAGCTCGGCCACCCGGTTCAGGACGATATGAACGGCGCCATGCGCGACGGCGTCGCCTACTCCCACGTCACCCAGAAAAACGGCGCCCGCTGCTCGACGGCCGTCGCCTACTTGACCGAAGAGGTCCGTGCCCGGTCGAATTTGACCGTCGTCACCGAAGCCTTCGCGGAACGGGCGGTCTTCGACGGAACCCGCGCCGCCGGCGTCGAGGCGAAAGTGAAGGGGGAGCGGCGGGAGTTCGTCGCGGCTAAGGAAATTTTCCTCTGCGGCGGCGCCATCAACTCACCGCAGCTATTGATGCTCTCGGGCGTCGGTCCGGCGGCGCATCTGAAGGAGCACGGGATTTCCCTCGTCGCGGACGTTCCGGGCGTCGGCGAGAACCTGCAGGACCATCTCGACGTCCTCGTTCAGTTCAAGGATAAAAAGCGCGTCACCATCGCAAACCGGCTCGACCGGCTGCCGCAGGACGCCCTCGACATCATGCAGTTCTTGATGAAGCGCCAGGGCCCGCTCACTTCGAACGCGGCGGAGGCGACGGGCTTCGTCCGTTCCCGCGACGGGCTGAAGACGCCGGACATCCACCTCCACTACGTGCCGTTCATGCTGATCGACCACGGGCGGGAGACGGTGAAGGAATACGGCTTTTCCCTCCACGCCTGCAATCTCTATCCGAAGTCCGTCGGGACCATCCGTCTACGGTCGACAGATCCGGCCGATCACCCGCTGATCGATCCCCGCTATATGACCGCGGAAGAAGACTGGGACGTGATGATCGCCGCCGGCAGGCACGCCCTCACTTTCCTTGAAGCGAAGGCCTTCGACGAGTATCGCGGCGACATTTACGGCCCGGCGGAGCGTCCGGAGACGGACGAGGACTGGATCGCTTATATCCGCTCGAATTCCGAGACCATCTACCACCCCGTCGGCACTGCGAAGATGGGCGCCTCCAACGACGATATGGCGGTGGTCGACCCGCAGCTGCGCGTGCGCGGCGTCACGGGCCTGCGCGTCGTCGACGCTTCGGTCATGCCGTTCGTGACCGGCGGCAACACCAACGCCCCGACGATCATGATCGCAGAGAAGGCCGCCGATATGGTGCGGGCGGCGTAACGCGCCGGCTCCTGCGGCCATCCTTCGAGACGACTTCGTCGCCGCCGCGAAGAAGTCCCTCATGATGAGCATCCCGCCCGTTGCGATACTCGCTTGGGCTCATCCTGAGGAGCCGCGCAGCGGCGTCTCGAAGGATGGCGGCGCTTCAAGATCGCCGGCGTCGACATGCGCGAGCAGCGTCCGGACGAGGCCGAAGCCGGAAACGTCCGCTGCCAGAACGATCCCGCCGCCCTGCGCCCGTACCCGCTCCGCCGGGGCGCCGATGTCGAGGACGGCGACGGGGCGGCCGGCGGCCCAGGCTTCTGAGAGGGTGTAGGACCAGGTTTCCGGCCAGATGCTCGGAATGAGGACGATGTCCGTCTCGAACGCGTCGAGGAGGAGCGGAACGTCGCCGGGCGCGTAGGGGCCCGTGATGGCGATCCCCGGCAAGGCGCGCATCAGGGCGTCGTCGTCCTCCGTCAGCCCGATGACCGAGAGGCGGATCGGGAGATCGTCCCGTGCGATCGCCGCCGCCGCGGCCTTGACGAGATGATAGCCCTTCGCCGCGCCGAGGGCGCCGAGCACGCTGACGGAAAGGGGCCGCTTGTCCGCTGGAACGGGCCTGATGGAAGGCGGGCGTGCATCGTCCTCATGCGGCGCGACGGTGATCTTGAGTTCCGGGAACTGGATCCGGTGAAAAGCGGCGGTCGCCTCGCTCGGCGCTTTGACGACGTCTGCGCGCTCCAGAATCCCCGCATGCGCCCCAATCCAGCCTGCAAGGCCCCGGCCCGTCGCTTCGGCGGCGATATCGTCGTCCGGTCCGTCGGTTGCGAGGCAGGTTTCGCATGCGGCCGGCTGCGGTCCGCCGCAGAAGGCGCCTTCCGCGCGCACCATGCGGATGCGGGGGCAGAACGCGGCGTAGTCGTGCAGGGTCGCCGCGAAGGCGTGCTCGGCGCCGCTGAGCGCATCGAGCACGGATTTCAGGTCCTCGAGCCGCCAGCCGACGCTGGAATGGAAATGGGTCGAAAATGACTGACGCGCGGTGAGATCCGAGAGCAGGGCTATCGCCCCGTCGATCGTCAGGATCGAAGCAAGGCCGCCCGCGGCATCCTCGAGGACGTACGGCGCCTCGGGCGACGACGTCTCGCATTCTTTCTCCGTGCGAGGGCGGAGGATAAGAGACCGTGCGCCGCTCGTCGCCGCCGCCTTTGCAAGGTCTGCAATGAACTTCCGTGTGCCGCCGCCATGGGGGTTGGTGAGGTGGAGAACGAGCGGGCGCGGGTCCGCCGTCAGCCTGGCGCGATCGACGCGGTTGCGCGCCCGGCGTAGGGGATCGCGTTCCAGAAAATCGCGTACGGAGCGGTCATAGTCCGGGTGACGCTTCAGGACGATCGCGTGATTGCGCTCCATGAGCTGCGTGCGCACGGCGCGGCCGAAGGAAACCGAACCGAGGTGACTGACGAAGACGTCGCTCGCCGCGACATGGCGCCAGCCGCCAGCCGCGGCGCGCCGACACCAGTCGACCTCCTCGCCGTAGCCGCGGTCGAAGGCCTCGTCGAAGGCGCCGACGGCGGCGAGCGCGTCGGCGCGAAGCACCATGCAGAACCCGACGCCGGTCGGCAGATCGACGGAGAGGTCCGCACACTCGTTCGCAAACAGGCTGTCGAGATCCGCGGCGGCCTTCGAGGAAGGCGTCTCGTTCTCAACGACCGTATGCGGATAACCTAGGATCGTCGCATTGTTCGACATGGCGGTGACCGATGCGATATTCGGCGCAGCGTAGGCGCGCCGCCGCATCCGCTCGAGCCAGCCTCGCGGAACGACGGCGTCGGCGTTGACGATGGCGACGTCTCGCCCTTCCGCCGCTCCGAACGCGCTGTTCACGGTGCGGATGAAGCCGAGATTGATCGAGTTCTCGATCAGCCGCATCCGCGGCTCAGCCGCCGCGCGCCGCCGCAGATCTGTCCAGATTTCGGGATCCGGCGAACAGTCGTTGACGACGACGAGGTCCGACCGGTCGTCCAGCGCGGCGACGACGCTGTCGAGGCAGCGGGCGACGGGCTCGCGGCCGGCGTAGACCGGAACGACGATCAGCGTGCGCGGCGCCTGAGGCGACGATATCGGCGGCGACGGCGACGGCGGCGTCTCGAACAAGGCCGGGCGCGCCGTCGCAGCGCGATCGCCGGTGGTCGCCGGCCTCGGCTCGAGGAGCGGGAGCGGCCGATCAGGCGCAGCCGCGGGCGCGATGTGGAACGCGCCGTCTGGACGCGGCGCGCGGAACCGGAACGCGCCGGGCGGCCGACCATTTTCAAAGGTCGGGTTCGTCTTCGCCGTCTGCAGAACCGCGCCGTTCGCGACGAGCGCAAGGTCGAGGGCGCGGTCCGGCGCATGCGGATCGACGCAGACGCCGCAAAGCGCGTCGCCCTCGTCGAGCCGCAGTCCGTAATCGAGCCGCCACGTCGCTTCGGCGCCGAGAGGCTCTCCGTCGACGAACAGCTGAAATCGGTGCTCGGCGCCGTCGAAGGCCTCGGGCGGCAGCGGAAACTGGAAGCCGTCATGCCCGCCGCGCGCCGAAACCGCCTCGATATCCGGGCGCGGACGGCTCGGGAGGACTACGCCGATCGGCGCGCTGTCCATCAGGAGTTCGGCGGTCGGCGGTTCGGGGCGTCCGCCCAGCCGGGCGAGCCAGCCGGTGACGCGGCCGGCGCCGACCTGGTCGATCGAACCTGAAAGAGTTCCGATCGCGAGGCGCGCCGTCCGCTGCGTGCGGCCGAACCAGAGATCGAACCGGCCTTCGCCCGCCGCCGGCCAGTCGAAGGCGATCGCGCCGACCCCGCCGAAGGTCCTGTCGCCAGGCGGCGTTACCGAAGCGACCGGCAGATCGCGCCCCATGAAGCGCGCCTTGACAGGTTCGTCCCGCCACGGCCCGTCGATCCGGAATAAAAGCCCGCGCCCGGCGAAGGCGACGATGTGCATGGCGCGCCCGAAATTGCGTCCCGCGCGGTTACCTGCATCGCGCGCGGCTGGCAAACCCGCGCGCTTCGCCTAGAGAGGGCGGATGCCGCCGCCCGCCGTCTCCCGCCCGATCTTTCTCGCCGCCCCGCCGGGGCTCGAGCCGCTGCTGCTCGCCGAAGCGCGCGAGCGAGGCTTCATCGACGCGCGAGCGATGAAGGGCGGCGTCGCGGTCGCGGGCGACTGGCGCGAGGCGTGGCGCGCGAACCTGGAGCTTCGCGGCGCCGTGCGCGTCCTCTGGCGGATGGGATCCTTCCGCGCCGCGCATCTCGCCCAGCTCGACAGGCGCGCGCGAAGTTTTCCGTGGGCGGAGACCCTGCGTTCGGACGTTCCCGTCCGGGTCGAGGCCTCCTGCCGGCGCTCGAAGATCTATCACTCGGGCGCCGCGCGGGAGCGGATCGGGCGGGCTGTCGCAGAGACCCTCGGCGCGCCGGTCGATGATGCGGCGGAGGTGCGCGTCACAGCGCGTATCATCGACGATCTCTGCACCCTGAGCGTCGATCTTTCCGGCGAGCCGCTGCACAAGCGCGGGTTCAAACAGGAGGTCGCGAAGGCGCCCATGCGCGAGACGCTGGCGGCGCTGTTCCTGCGCGCCTGCGGCTATGCGGGCGACGAACCGGTGGTCGATCCGGTGTGCGGGTCCGGAACATTCGTCGCCGAGGCGGCCGAGATCGCGCTTGGTCTCGCCCCCGGCCGGGGGCGGGCGTTCGCATTCGAAAAGCTTGCGACCTTCGATGCGGAGATTTGGAGGGCGCTGCGGTCGGGATCGTCGCCCAGGCCTCGCGCGGCCACGCCGCGCTTCTACGGGTTCGATCGCGATCCGGGCGCGGTCCGGATGAGCGCCGCGAACGCGGCCCGCGCGGGCGTCGATCAAGCCGCGACCTTCGAGGCGCGAGACGTCGCTGATCTTCAGCCGCCGGAGGGCCCCGCCGGCCTCGTGATCGCCAACCTGCCCTACGGCGCCCGGATCGGGGCGAACGGCGCGCTGCGCGGGTTGTACGCCGGCTTCGGCCGCGTCCTCCGAGAACGCTTCTCCGGCTGGCGGGTCGGCATCGTCACGAGCGATCCGGCCCTCGCCAAGGCGACGGCTCTTGCGTTCAGCGACCCAGGACCCGTCGTCGATCATGGCGGGATTAAAGTCCGTCTCTACACCACGGGCCGCTTGCCGTAGGCGTCGCGCCGCGTCCTCATTCCGCGGGGAGGGGAAGTCCGTCGACGGCCATCAGCGTCCCCCGCCCGACATCGGACTTCACCGAGAGACGCCCGCCGAGAGATCGCGCGAGCTCGGCGACGACCGCGAGGCCGAGGCCTTCACCTTCCGAGCCTTCGCCCTTCGTGTAGGGCCGCGTCAGCTCGGCGATCTGGGCCGCGCTCATGCCGGGTCCGGTATCGACCACCCAGACGCTCGCCGCATCGGTCCGGCGCCGCACCCCGATCAGGATGCGGCCGCGATCGCAGTGCTTCACGGCGTTGGAGACGAGGTTGGTGAGGATCCGCATCAGGACGACCGGTTCGGCCGACGTCGCGACGCTCGTATCGACCGATCTCAAGGCGACGCCCTTGGCCGCCGCTTCGTCCGCAAACATCAGAACGCAGCTTTCGAGCGCCTTGCGGATCGGAAACGCCCTGCGCTCCTCCTGTGTCGGCGCTTGTTCCTCCGCGAACCGCTCTTCTGGCCGCGTGGCGTCGAGGCTACTGGCGAGCACGCTCTCAAGATAGCTGAGACCGTGGGAGACGGCGTCGATGTCCTCGCGGCCGCGCAGGGCGAGCTGCAGCGAGAGAAGCGGCTGCTTCATGTCATGGCTCGCCGCGGCGAGTTCCTTGCGGCGGCGTTCAGCGAGGGCTACGGCGCTCTGGTGGGCTTTCGCGACGTCGGAGAGCTCCGCCATCGCATCGGCGCGTTC
>JBCBJX010000004.1:0-77604 GCA_038522735.1 Pseudomonadota bacterium | reverse complement strand
ACGGGGCGAAAACGGACCCCGTGGAAGAGTTCGCGTTCGAGGAAGACACCGAAGCGGCGGACTCTACCAAATACGTCTGGGCGAACGCCGCCTACGCCATGGCGACGAACATCACCAGCCATAGAGCTTGAAGGCGCGGGTGATGTTCGTCGCCATGGCGTAGGCGGCGTTCGCCCAGACGTATTTGGTAGAGTCCGCCGCTTCGGTGTCTTCCTCGAACGCGAACTCTTCCACGGGGTCCGTTTTCGCCCCGTACGGAAGACGCGCAAGAAAGCGCGGCATGGCGAGGCCGACATAGCGCGCATCCTCGGATTCCCGGAGCGATTTCCACGCGGCGTATTCCGGCGTTGAAAAGATCTTCGCAAGATCGCGCGGATTGGAAAGCTCGTTCCAGGAATCCATCTGCATGACCGTCGGCGCGGCGCCCGCGACGAACGGGGCGTGCGCGGCGGCGGCGACCTTCGATATCTCGCCGAGCAGTTCGACGTCCTGCGGCGAGTGATCGAAATAATAATCGCCGACGATGCACGCGAAGGGCTCGCCGCCGAACTGTTCGTACTCGTACTCACAGAACTTTTTATAGATCGGACTCTGGTCCCACGCCGTGCCCTTGAACTTCTTCAGCGTCTTGTGGAGCGCCTTCTTGTCGACGTTGAAGACCCGGATCTTCAGGATTTCGTCCGTCTCGGTATTGTTCACAAGGTGATGCAGACCGCGCCAGGCGCCTTCCAGCTGACGGAAGTCCTCATGATGCATGATCTCGTTCACCTGCTCGGACAGGGTGCGGTCGATTTCAGCGATGATCGCCTTGATCGTCTCCACCGCGTCGTCGGAGATGAGCGTCGTCTCGGAGAGGACGTGCTCGGCGAGCGTCCCGACCGCGGTCTCGACGGCCGATTTTGCGTGTTCCGACTTCGGCTTGAATTCTTTTTCGAGAAGCGACGCGAAGGAGTCCGCGCTCAGCTCTTCGGCGCCGGCCTCGGCGTTCTGTTCGAGTTCTTTTTCGGCCATCGTATTTTGTTCCTTCCCTGATCGCCGGCTTACTCGGCGCCCTCGCCTTCAGGCTTTGCGCTCGACGCCAGCGCCTGGAGAAGCGCTGGATCGTTCAGCACCTTGGCGATCAGATCCTCCGCGCCCGCCTTTCCGTCCATGTACGTCACAAGGTTCGCAAGCTGCTGGCGCGCCTCGAGGAGCTTCGCGAGCGGCTCGACCTTCTTTGCGACAGCCGCTGGCGAGAAGTCGTCCATGCTCTCCATGGTCATCTCGACGGCGATATTGCCTTCGCCGGTGATCTTGTTGGGCGCGGCGAACTTCACGCTCGGCTTCATCGCCTTCAGGCGCGCGTCGAAATTATCGACATCGACGTCGAGCGGCTTCCTGTCCTCGATCGGCGGCAGATCGTCTTTGGACGCGCCGGAGAGGTCCGACATGACGCCCATGACGAACGGCACCTCGACCTTCTTTTCCGCGCCGTAAAGCTCGACATCGTATTCGATCTGGACCCGCGGCGGACGGTTCCGGCCGATAAATTTCTGACTGCTTTCCTTCGCCATGGTCGGCTCCTTCGCTGTCCGCCTTCGTTTCGTCCGTCTGCTTGTTCAGTCTGCTCGTCAGTCCGCGGCTTCGATCGCGCGCCGTAAGTCCTCAAGGCCGTCCGAGCCGAGATCGGAGATGATGTCGAGGAACGGACGGTTGATCATGCGCCGGGCCCGCTCGATCATCAACGGCACCGGGCTTGAGGGTTCGTTCTCCCGAAACCACGCGGCGATGCGGGCGAGCTCGCGGCCTGCGTCCTCCCGGCTGCGAATGGCTCCGGGCTGGGCGGCCGCCGGCGCCGCGGCGCCGTTGGTTGCGGCGGGACCTGCAGTCTCCATGGACGCCTCCTCCGCGGCCGATGCGCCTTCGAGGCGGTCGGCGAGCTCCCGTTCAATCGCGGCGAGGGCCGCATCGACGTCCTCGAGCCGCGGCGACTGGGTCGTCTCGACGGCGCCCTGCTCGTCGAGCGCCCGCATGCGCGCGTCCCATTCGGAGAGGATGCGCGAAACGCTTCCCCGGGCGCGACGGACGGCGGCGAGGCTCGCCTCCGCCCCCTCCCGGTCGTTCGCCATCGCATCATCGACGAGGCCTCTGGCGGCGGTGAGGGCGTCGGCGTCCGGCGGCGCGCGACGGCCCGAAGCGATCTGCGCGTCGACGAGGGTGGCGGGACGGCGAAGGGCGCCGACGGCGAGAGACGCGGTCTCGAAGCCCCGCTTCACGAGCCCGTCGCCGAAGAGCGCGAAGGCGTTGCAGCGGGCCGTCGGGTCGAACTTATCGTCCGCGTCGAGATGGGGGTGGGCGTCCTCCCAGAGAGGGCCGATATGCGCCTCGACGACGGACAGCCCCTCCGCGAAGCCTGCAAGGCCCTCCGTATAAAGAAGGCAGGCGGCGAGGCGGCAGGCGACGCGCACGTCCCGAGTCGTCTCGAAAAGCGCCAAGGCCGCCTCGCGGCCGTCTCCCCAGTTCCGGTCGTCTTCGTCCGCCTCGTCGGGAGCGGCCATGCCGAGCTGGCGGGCGGCGAAGAGCGCTTCGAGGGGCTGGAACCGGGGATCGTACTCGCAGTCGTCCCCGCCGGGCGGGCCCGACGAAAGCGGCGCGCAGTACTGCGAGAGGTCGAGACCGCTCACTTTTCCCCCTTGGAAAGTGTTCGGCGCGGGTGTGCGCCAGCCCTCGAACGCTCAGCCGAAACCGCCTTCAAGTCAAGGAGCGCCGCCGATCGGCGAACCGGAAAAAGCGAACCAGTTCGCAGCCTTAGCCGCTTTCTTGCGAAGCGAGCAGCGCCCGCTGGCGGCCGGCCGGCGCGGCGCATGGGAAGAGGGCGCCGCCGCGCGCCGCCGCCCCCTCGAAGGCCGCGGCGAGCCGGGTTCGCTGCGGAGCCGAAACGAGCGCCGAGGCCGCCTCTGAAACGGGCGCGCCGTGGAGCAGGCGCCCGGCTGCCGGCGGCGTGAAGACAGCGATGCGCCCGGCGAGCCTCTCCGGGTCCGGCCACGGCCGGTCGGCGTCCGGGTCCGGCGCGACGTCGTCGTCCGCCGGATCGTCGGTCGGACCGCCCTCGAAATCCGCCGGGGGGTCCCGGTCGAGATCGTCATAAGCGAGATCGATCCCTGTCGTCCGCGCGATCGCCTCGCCGGCGACGCGGGCGAGGGCGGGCTCGGCGCAGCGCTCAAGAAGCCAGGGAAAAAAGACCGGATCGCCGAAAGCGCCGACGGCCTGGACGAGGCGCCGGGCGAGCGCCGGCTCGGCCGCCGCCGCCTCCTTCAGGGTGCGGAGCTGGTCGCGGGCGGTCTTTTCCGAACAGAGCCGCGGCGCCGCGGCGGCGGCCTTCGCGGCGAAAGAGCCGTTCCGGAATACGAGGCGCCAGAGCGCGGCGCCGCCGTCAGCCTTGAGGAGGGCGGCGGCGTAAGCCGCGGCGGCGGCGACGCGCGGATCGTCCTCTTTCGTCCGGGCACTGCAGATCTCGCCGAGATCGGCGCGGCCGAGCTCCCCCGCCGCCTGCAGCGCCCGCGCCGCGAGGCCGGGATCGTCCGCCTCGCAGGCGGCGGCGAGGGCGGCGCCCGGATCGCGCCGATGGAGGGCGCAGGCGGCGATCCCGAGGGTTCGGCGCGCCGCATCCTCCGAGGCGAGAAGATCGGCGACGAGCCCCCCGAGCAGCCCCGGCTCCGCCCAGCCGAGGGCCGAAGCGACCCCGCGCAGGGCGCCGCCGGTCCCGCCGGCGCCGCCCCTATCCTCCGGGGGCGGCATAAACTCCGTCGGATCGCGCTCGGCGTCCGCCGCGACAGCCCGGTCGACCACCTCCTCGAACCGTCCCCGCCCGGCGCTCGCCAGCGCATGAAACGCCGCCGCGAACGCCTCCCCGGCATCGGGAAACTGGTCAAACTGCGTCCACAGAACATCCGCCGCCGCCTCGGCCCCGATGACCAGCCCGTCAAGATGCGCGGCGAGACGCCCGTCATGCGTCTCAAGATCCTTCAGGTCATAATGCGGCGCCCGGACGGCGTAATCGCGCCGCCCCCAGAGAACGGCGGCCTCTTCGGCGTGCTGGAGGAGGATGGCGATCAATGGAGCCCCGCGACCGCGCTGACCACTAGTCCGTCAGGCCGATCTGATCGGCCAATTCGACTAGTTCGGCGGCTTGGACGCGCGGATGGACGCTGTAATCCAGAGGGCTTAGTTCGCCGTTGTGATACTCAAACAATTCTCGGTCCGTAAAAACAAAAAGCCCGTGGTCAGATGACCCAATCGTTCGGACTTCTCCATAGGGAGTCACATCAACGTAGCTTACGATCTCACGGTGCTTTGCGATGGTGAAAACGGTGTCGCCGGAGCGACCAAAAACCAAATCGCGGTGGCGAAAGAGATCCCAAATCGGCTCTTCAAATGGCGTTTCGATCAACTCGGCGCCGTTCTCGTCGATCAGAACAAGAACCCCCTTACGACCTCCAGCGAGAAAACGGCCGCCCGGCAACGCGCACACTGAGTGAAGATGAACATTTGTGCCCGTCTCCAGCTGGATCCAGACGTCTTTTTGGCGGCGATAGCACTCGCCCGACACGCCAACGCACACGATGTCGGACGCCGAAAGACCATCAATCGCTTCGAACCCGCTCGGTTCTGAGAAATTCGTAGTGGATACTCCGTCGTCGATAGAAACCCACGACCCGCTGTGATCGCCCTGATAGACTTGTCGGTTCATGCCAACCGCATACAACGCCCCTTCGATCTGGCGCAGCGTTCGCATAACGGAAACGGGCCCGTCCGCGCGTGAAAGTGCGCCCTCTTCGGCGGCGGTCGGCGTTAAGTGAAGCGTTTGTCCGCCCCACCCCAAAAGAGTGCAGTGACGGCTCAAGTCGTTCGCCAGCGACGCTGCGCCGGCGACCAGCCACGGCACGATTATTGTACCCACCAAAGGCGTCAAACGGCCGTTCTCATAGATCAACGGGACGCTGTGTTGAACATTTGAGCGTGCAAGGTCGTCGACGAGCAATACGACGCACATCGAGGAGCGCCCCGCCACGGCGACTCGATGAATAGAAAATCCATCAGGCATCGGCATTTCCGCTCTCCGCCAATACGAGCCTATTCTGAAAAGCGCATAATACGTCCGATAGTGTTTTCGGACTGGCCATAAGTGATAGCTCTGACTTCCGTGTCGTCGGCGATCTTGGATTCCTTGTCATAAGCCTCGAGCTGCGCAGCGATACAGCCTTCGTCGCAATGCGTGTGGACCGAACGCACCGATCGCGCGCCATTTTCCTTGGCTTCTTTATACGTCGTGACGCGTTTTCCAGACAACGTTTTCCCATTGGCCAAAGTGAGGTCCTTGATTTCGCACCCCAGATTCATGACGCCGCGAAGAGCGCTCATGAATCCATGGTCGTCGCTGTATGCCCCGCCTTTCACGCAACACGTGGGCGCGCGCTCTAGGTCATAGCCCTCGCATCCTTTCAGAGGCGCGCCGCCTCTTTTGTTTGCGAATGACGACGCCTCGACGATGTGGTCGCCTGTGTACCCTGGACAACAGTTCGGCGAACTCTGCTTGACTTGGTCGATCCCGGGCGCTTTCGCACGGTACGGGACGAGCCGGCATGCCTGAGCCTTGACGCAGGCGTCGTCCTCGCACTCCTTGTCGCGAGCTCCGTCATGCTTTGAGCAAGCGTCCTGCTCGGCTTTCTTTTCGCTTTCACAGGGGTCGCCTCCAGCGGAGCCGACGGCCATTGAATCCGCATACGGCCACGGCGGCGTCTGGCCAGGCTGAGACCCGTGGTTATGCGTCGATAGATCAAAATGGCGGATGACGTTTTCGCCCTGCGCCTTCACGTCCATCGACCACATGGTGAAGTAGGCCTTCCCCTTAATCTTCGACGTCATCACCCCTTTCTTCGGCGCGCTTCCGGCCTCATCCCCCGTACTCGTCTTGAAGTACGATTTGTTCTTCAGCATCACTTCGGCGCCGGAGATCTTCACCGTCTTCGAGCCGCCGGCGCAGTCCTTCGCCATCGCGGTGTTCGGGTACGGAAGGGGGACGCCGGGCGGGGTCGGAGGGGCCGTCGGGGGCGTCATGCAGACGTCGGGGAAGGCGGCGATCGATTTGCCGTCGGCCTTCTTGCAGGAGATCTCCCGACCGTTGGCGAAGACGTCATTGGCCATCGGATTTGCCCCTGTACTGAAGAACGATCGCCGCGCGGGCGCCGTCGTCGGCGCTTAAATGGGCGAGGACGGACGGGCCCTTGGCGTAGCCTTTGCGCTGGGCGGCGAGCGTCGCGCCGAGCATCAGGGGGAGCGCCGCGGCGCCCGTCTCGCCGACGCATTCGGCCGGGTGTTCGATGTCCATCTCCTCGACCACCTGCTTCAGCGTGCGCGAGAGCGCGAGGGCGGCTTCCTTGAAATAGTACTGTTCGCCGGAAATGTCCGTCATCCGCCAATGGACGTCGTGCATGGCGATCCCCGCCTCGCCGAGGCCGGAGAAGATCGCAGCGCGCAGGCCGTCGGCGCGCAGAGGCTCGCCGGATGAGATTGTCGCCGGCTCGCGCGCAAGGCCGATCCCCGCCACCTCCAGCGCGCCGGGCGCGCCGACGCCCGACATCAGCACCGCCGCCGCCGCCTCCCCGGGTATGAAGCCGTTGGAGTTGTCGCCGGACAGGAGGCGGTCGTCGGCGTCGAGCGCCGCCAGCACGGGCGCGGAGAGAAGGCTGTCGGTCCCGAGCAGGATTGCATGAGCCTTCGGCCGGCCGACGAAAAAGGCCTGCGCGGCCTGCAGGCCGAGAACGCCGCCGGCGCGCCCGCCCTCGACCACCGCGGAGGCCTTGTCGAAGCGCAGCCCCAAATCGCGCTGCAGGCGGAAGAAGAGCCGCGCGCCGAGATCGGCGGGCCGCCCCGGGCGCTCGCGCTCGGAGACGCAGAGGAACAAGGCGGGCGGCGGCGCGCCCGCCGGCGCGAGCGCGAGACACTCCTTCAGCGCCGAGAGGGCCATGCGGGCGAGCTTTTCCTCCCCCCGCCAGGGCTCCGCCAGAGGCGTCTCCGCGCCGATCAGCCATTCGCCGGCCTTGTCGATGAAGCGCGTCTCCTCAAAACCTGAGAGGCGGCAACGGATCGCCGCGCAGGCCGCCGGCGCGGACAGCCCGACGGGCGTCGCCATGCCGGCGCCGATGATCGCTGCGCTCATGCGGGCTCCGTCGGCCGGATAGCCGCGGCGATCCCCGCATGGAAGGTCTTGCCGAGTTCGCGCGCCCGTAGCCGCGCCCGGGACTGGCGCCCGACCACCGCCTCGGCCAACTCGAAGATGTCGCGCTTCAGGGCGATGCGGGCGCGCCAGGCGATCTCGACGCGGCGCGCTTTCGGCTTGAAGACGACGGTGTCGGCGGCCATCAGCGCCTCCACCGGGTCATCTTTCTTCCGATAGAAGACGATCGGCGTCGCAAGATCGGGGAGGATGAAACGCTCCAGCCCGCTCTCGGAAAATCCGAGGACCGCCGCCTCCTCGCCGCCCTGTAGGTGATCGGTCTGCTGATCTGCGGGCGCCGCCTGATAATAGCGCTCGTCGAAATCCGCCGGAAGGAAGGGAAAGACCTCGTCGAGCCATGCCTGATCGTAGGTTCCGGCGTAGTCGATGCGCGGCGGCCAGCTGCGGCCAAGGGGCGAGAGGGCCATCGGCTTCAGCCGGTCGCCCGGCGAGCGGATCGACCGGCCCGGCTCCTGCGTCAGGGGCAGCGGCTCGCCGTCGAGATCCTTGCCCGGTGTCTTGGGGGCGAACCCGCGGCCGACCGGGTTCGGACGATAGGCGACGAAGGATTTCGGGTCGCCGCCCGAAACATCCGTACCGCCGAACGCTTCGCTGTAGGTGACGGAGGCCTCCGTGAACGGATCGGGAGCGGAGGGGCGCAGGCCGCCCGCCCCGTTCACCCAGCGCCGCGGCCCGACGACCTGGAACGATTTCTTGACGGCGCCGATCTTAACCCCCGCCGTCATCTCGGTCGTCGGCGCGCCGTCCTTCGCGACCGCCGGTCCTTCGACCAGCACGTCGCAGCGCGGCTTGAACGCCGCGAAATCATACTCGCGGATCGCGGCCGAAAGGCCCGGCTCGCCAGTGAATTCGTCCGCATAGACAAGGTCCGGCGTCTCGTCCGTAAAGCGCGCCTCCCCGCCCGGCGCCGGGATTTCCAGCGACCGCTTCAGGACGACGACGACGCTCTCGCGGCCGGACGGCTCGGCGCCGAGGGTGTACGCGGCGACGCCGCTGGCGAGATTGGTCAGCTCCATGAGCGTTCGCGCTCCAGCCTCTAGTTAATCTCGACCGACCCGCCCTTGATGCGGTGAACGCCGGTCGAGCGGGAGGAGACATAGGCGCCGCGGATCAGCACTTTGCCGGCGCGGGTGAGGGTGAGGCTCGCCCTGCCGCAGCGGAGGGTCAGCTCTTCCTCCGCCTCGATCGTTTCGCGCTCGTTTTGCTCCGGCGCCGCAGGCCTTTCGACCAGCCGGCCGATGATCAGCGGCCGCATGGGGTCGGCGTTTTCAAACGCGAGCACCACCTCCCCGCCCACATCGCCCGGCGCCAGCGCGCAGGCGATCCGTGCGCTCGCAGCCCCGACGGGAAGCCCGGGCGCGGAGACGCCGGCGACGCCGTCGCCGAGACGATCGAGGCGCGCCGTCATCAGCCCGTCGATGCGGGCGGGCGCATCCGGCGGCGGCGTTTCGGCGGCGGAGACGTCCCCGGCGCTTTGAGTTTCTGACGGCGCTTTGATTTCGGACATCCTCAGTTCCCCAGCACTTTCTTGCCTTTCAGAACGACATCGCCGCTCGCCTTGACGGACGTGTCCTTCGAGGATTTGAGCGCGATCTTGCCGGAGGCGTCGATCGAGACGTCCTTGCCCTTGATAACGATCGTGCCGTCCTTCTTCATGGAGATGACGGCGTCGCCGGTCGCGATGGTGATTTCGTCCGCCGCAGAGATGGAAATCGTCTTCCCGGCGGTGAGGGAGAAATCGTCCGCGACGGAGATCGCATCCGATTTGCCGACGCTCGCCGAACGCCCTCCGCCGACGGAGGTGTCCTGAGAGCCGCCGACCGTGACGTCCTGCGAACCGCCGACGGTCGTTGAATCCGACGCGCCGACCGTGTGGCTCTGGGCGCCGCCGACGACCACGCCGCGCACGCCGCCGACCTCCACCGCCTGCGCCCCGCCGACGGCGAGATTGTCCGCCGCGGCGACCGTATGGGACCGCACGGCGCCGACGGAGATCGTCTCGTTGGCGCCGATGGTCCAGCTGCGGTTGGCGCCGACGCCGACGGTCTGGTTGGCGCCCACCGTCATCGACTGATCGACGCCGACACTGTGGGTTTCATTGGAGCCGATGGTCGTCGACTGATCGACGCCGACGCTCTCGGTCCGGTTGTTCCCGACCGAGACGGTTTCATCGTTACCGATCGATTTCGTCCGGTCGACGCCGATCTGGTGGGTTTCGTTGTTCTCGACCTCGACGTCCTGGTCCTTCTGAGCGTGGATGTAGATCTGCTCAGAGCCCGCCGCATCCTCGAAACGCAGCTCGTTCGAACCGCCGCCGCCGGTGCTGGAATTGCTCCTGACGCCCGACTGGGTCTTGGACCCCGGCAGGGCGAAGGGCGGCGCGTTGTCGCCGTTATAGAGGGCGCCGACCACGACCGGGCGGTCCGGGTCGCCCTCCAGAAACTCAACGATCACCTCCTGGCCGAGGCGGGGGATGTGCTGGAAGCCCCAGCCCTTTCCGGCCCAGGGCTGCGCGACGCGCACCCAGCACGAGGCGTTTTCATCCTTTTCTCCGTGTCTGTCCCAATAGAAGTGGACTTTGATCCGGCCGTGTTCGTCGGTGAAAATCTCCTCGCCCGACGGGCCGACGACGATGGCGACCTGGGGGCCGTAGACACGCGGCCGCGGCGCGGTGCGGCCGGGGCGGATCGGCGTCTCCTTGCCGACGGCGCGGAACCGGCACTCATAGCGCTCCGCCTCGCCGCCCGTCTCCGGGTTAGCCGCAGTGAAATCGTGGGTCGCTTCGATCACCACATAATCTTTGTTCTGATCCTCCCGCGGAAAGTTCTCGAGGGTGAAGCTCCGCCCGGCGTCGAGGCCGCGGGCGTTGGCGACCCCGACCGCGATCTCCTTCGGCGTCTGCAGGGATTCCCGCCGCACCCGGACCCGGCGATCACCCGGCGACGGTTCGAAATAGCCGCCCGGCCATTCGAACATCTCCTTGTCGCCATGGCTGCAGCCGAGCGGCTCGGCGGACGCGGCGAGGAGGTCCTTCTTGGGCGCGGAGAAATCATAGTCCGTCAGCGCCGCCGCGCCGGAGACGAGGGCGCGGGTGAGAGACCACCGGTAGATGTGCTCTTTCTCACGGCGCTGCTGGCCGTCCTGCGGGAAGTAGGCGATCTGCTCATAGTCCGGCGCCGGCTCGAAGGCGTCGTTCCAGTCCGAGAGCGCCATCACGTGACGCCCCTCCTCGAACCGGAACACATAGTTAATCCCTTCGTCTTCCATCAGCCTCAGGATGAAATCGAGGTCTGTCTCATTGTACTGAACGCAATACTCGCGCGCCTCGTAAGTTTCGGTGAGGCCGGAGACGTCGAGTTCGCCGCCGAACCCCGCCTCGTCGACGACCGCGGTGATGATGTCCGGCGCGCTCATCTCCTGGAAGATGCGGCAGTCTGAACGATAGCCGAGGAGCCAGACCCAGGGCCGCAGCGTCGCCTCGTATGCGGAGAGCCGCCCCTGGGACCCGGCGAAGCGGAATTCCGTGACGATCCCGTGGAAGCATCGCTCGCCCACGGAGGTGCGCATGGAGACGCCGAAGGGCTCGCCGAGAACGTCATCGGGTGCGATGTCGAAATCGGTCGAGACGAGGCGGAGGTCGATCGAGAATAGCCCGTTCAGCCGGTCGCGCACGGTCATCCGGCTCAAAACCATGCTGTCCGGGCCGGTCGGCGTCGCGACGATGGCCGAGCGATCGGCTTGCTGTAACTTCATGCGCCCATGGCGCGACGACGCCTCCCTGACGAACCCTGTCACGCTAGCGTGAATTGATCGCAGGCTCCACCAGCCCATCCCACTGAGAATTTGAGGGATTGTGAGGTTGCGAAGCGTTTGCTCCCGGCGCAGCGGCGTTTACCTTTAGTGCGCGACCAGTCACCCGGAAGGACCGACCGTTATGCGCCGTCTCGCCCCGCTCGCCGCCCTCGTTCTCGCCGCCTGCGCCACCGCCACGCCCTACACGCCGGCGAACGACAGAGGCTACGGCTTCTCCGAACAGCGGATCGAACAGGACCGCTTCCGCATCACCTTCTCCGGGAACTCTCTGACCGACCGCAGCACCGTCGAAACATATCTGCTGTTTCGAGCCGCGGAGCTCACCATCCAGAACGACTACGATTTCTTTCAGCTTGTCGAGAACGACACCGAGACCCAGCGCACCTACACCTCGTCGGGCGCTGCGATCGGCGGCGTCTGGGGCCCGCGCGGATTTCCGGGCTATTACGCCTATGGCTGGGGATGGGGCGGCTTCCCCTACGACGCTCGGATCCGCGAGATCCGCCGCTATTCGGCCACCGCCTACATCGTCATGGGCCGCGGGCCGAAGCCGGCGGACAACGTCCTCGCCTACGATGCGCGGGACGTGATGCAGAACCTCTCGACCTCAATCGTCCGGCCGTAACGATCCGGACTCACCACGCTTGCTCGTAGAGCGCCCTGGCGTCGCTTTCATCGACCGGGCGCGGATTATTGACCAGCAGCCGCGTCTGCAGCATCGCGTCGGCCGCAAGGCGCGGCAGATCGTTGTGGGAGACGCCGACATCGCGCAGACGGCGCTGCACGCCCGCTTCGTCGCACAGCCGCGCCATTCGGGCGACGAAACGGTCGGCGCGCTCGCCGTCGCTTCCGACCGCAGACGGATCGAGCGCCGCTTCGAGTTCGCTATAAAGCGCCGCACATTCCGGCGCGTTGAAGCGCATCACGGACTCCAGCATCAGCGCATTCGAAAGTCCGTGCGGGATGTGGAAGACGCCGCCCAGCGGATAGGCGAGGGCGTGCACGGCCGCGACCGGCGCGTTGGCGAAGGCCTGTCCGGCGAGGGACGCGCCGAGCAGCATCGCACGGCGCGCATCCCGGTTCGATCCGTCCCGGCAGGCGGCGAGCAGGGAGCCGCTTAAAAGCCGCAGGGCGCTGACGGCGAGGGCGTCTGAAACGGGGTTCTTTTTTACCGCCGACGTATACGCCTCAATGGCGTGCACCATGGCGTCGATCCCCGTCGCCGCCGTGATCGCCGGCGGCAGGCCGAGGGTGAGGTCCGGGTCGAGCACCGCGACGTCTGGAATAAGCGCCGGAGACGAGACGCCCGCCTTGGTCGTCTCGCCGGTCGTCACCACTGCGACAGGCGTCGCTTCCGAGCCCGTGCCGGCTGTCGTTGGAACGAGGACGAGCGGCAGGCGTTTATTGGTCACCTTGCCGACGCCGTACATCTCCGAAAGAGGCTGGTCGCCGCCGGCGAGGACCGCGGCGAGCTTCGCGGCGTCCATCGGCGAGCCGCCGCCGAAGCCGACCACCGCATCGGCCCCGTACGCCCGCGCCGCCTCCACGGCGTCGAGGATCACGCGTTCGGGCGGATCGGCGACGATCGCATCGAACACCGCCGCGGCGACCCCGGCGTCCTTAAGCCCATCGAGGGCCGCGTCGGCGAGACCGAGCGAGCGCACGCCTTCATCGGTCACGAAAAGAACGCGCCGGGCCGGAGCGACAGCGTTGAGGATCGCAGCGAGATCGGCCGCAGCGCCCGCCCGAAACACGGTCCGCGGCGGCGCGTGGAAGTCGAAATCCGGAAGGCTCATCGGCGGCTGCTCCTGGTTGTCAAATCAGGGAAAGCATCCGTCGCCGGCCGGCCCGGTCAAGACGCGGCGTCAGCGGACGACCGGCGCATACTCCAACACGGCGAACTCGCCGCTTTCATGGCGTAGGGCCGCGCCGGCGACCGCCAGCCGCTCTCGGTCGGCGTCTGTCCGGGCGATGATGAAAACGGGGCGGCCGTGAACGCGTTCAGCGGCGTCAGCGAGAGCCGGAGCCGCGGCCGATGTCTTGTCGAAAATGCGCGCCATCAGGCGTTGCCGCACGACCCGTTCCTCCGCCTCAACGACCAGGACGTTCCGGACGAGCCCTTCATGGGGCATGCGCCAGCCGTCGGCGCGCCGCCCGTTCGGCCGGCAATCGACGCCCGGCCGATCGTAGGCGATG
This sequence comes from Pseudomonadota bacterium, assembly GCA_038522735.1. Taxonomy (GTDB): domain Bacteria; phylum Pseudomonadota; class Alphaproteobacteria; order Caulobacterales; family Parvularculaceae; genus JBCBJX01. Next base: position 64,319 of record JBCBJX010000004.1, on the reverse strand, counting down.
AAAAGCGTCCTGCGGGCGAAGGTCGGCGCTGCATACCCGCAGTCGAGAACGACAGAATTCGCCGGCGTTTCTGATCGCAGCCATTCCATAACGGAGCGATGATCGGGGTCTGAACTGGAATAGTGACGCCCGGCCCGAACCGCCGAGGGCGCGTAGTTTCGGCTGAAACTGTCGATAAAAACGACAGCGGAAAGAATGCTCGCCACAGCGAGCCCCGACGTCGCGAGCGGGCGCAGCCGCCATAAGCGCTCCGCCGCCGGGGCCGTCAGCAGCGCGAGAGCAAGATTGAATGGGAGAAGAAATTTGTAGTTCGTACGCAGAGGCGGCGAGACAACGAAATAGAGGGCCAGGCTGAAGCCGAGGACGGCGGTGAGAACAATCGCGGCCGCGAAGTTTTCTTTCCAATGAGCCCTGAGCGGATCGCGGAAGAAAAAAGCGATCGGAACCAAAAAAGCGCAGACACGGAGCAAGGTCGCTCCGTCTGCGAATAGCCGTTCGCCGAGGGGCAAGATGATCGCAGTGTCGTCGGCGGAAAGCGTCCCCGGCCTCTCGAGCAGTACGTCGGACAGATAGGGGAAAGACACAGCGGACGCTGCGACACCGATGGCTGCAATGGCGAGAACATGGGGATCGCGGACCGTCGGGCCGGCGGCGTCGAGCGCCCGCTTGAAAAAAGGACGACCGACGGGTGCGAAATAGTAGCTCTCCGCCCAGCGGGCCGCGGCGACAGCGGCGCCGACCGCCACGGCGACAGGCGCGTAGATGGGATAGAAAAGCAGGACGCCGAGCAGCCCGGCGCCGAACAAGGCGTAGGCGAAGGGGTGCGGTCGTTTCCGATCAACGATCGCAAGCGATGCGGCGAGGCATGCGGCGAGGGCCGCAAGCCCCCATCCGTTCTGATTGACGTTCAAGAACTTAATGAAGCCGATGGCGCGACTTTCCTGGAACGCTGCAGCTACGAGCCTGTCGATCGGGCCTCCGTTCGATCCGAAGGCGCGCTCGAAAACTGCGTGCCCAGGAAGCATCAGTATACTGAATGGAATGAGACCGAAAACGACAGAGAAAGCAGAAGCCGGCGCGCTCAAGCCCACGCGCGTTGCAGCCCGAAAAACTAGCGTCGCAAAGATCAGTAAAGCTACGAAATTCAGCGCAAGGCTGATAACGTCGTCAGGAAGCCGGGACCAAGAGCCGATCGCCGCCGTGAGGAGGTCGCCCGCATAAGGATAATGCAGCGGTTCCCCCGCCGCGACCGGGTTTTCCGGCGCCGTCGGGCTCGAAAGCGCCGCCTGACCGATCGCATGATGCATGAAGGCGTGCGGCCCGACCATGTATCGGGCCGGCTCGCGCAAAGATCCGGCGAACAGAAGGACCAACAGCGCGACGGCGGCCGCCGCCCAAACCGACACGCCGCGCAAGCGTTCCACCAAAGCACCCACGAACACCGCCCCTTCGCAGCCGACGCCGCCGCTCGTATCTCTAATTCTTCTAGTGTAACAAACAGCTTAGCGGTCAAGGGCAGGACCGCGGGGGATGGTATGCCGCGTTTGTTGATGATCGGCCTCGACGGCTTTGAGATTTCCCTCGCCGAGCGGTGGATGGCCGACGGCGCGCTCCCGAACCTCGCCGCGCTCCGCGACCGCAGCGCGCGCTACCGGCTCATCCATGGCCCTGCGAAGTACACGGGCCTCGCCTGGGAGCATGTGAGCTGCGCGGCGACGCCGGAGGCCCTGAACCGCCATTCGGCCGTGCGGTTCGATCCGTCGACCTACCATGTCGATCAGACGCCGACTTCGGCCGAGCCGGTGTTCGCGCGAATGAATGCGAAAACCGTCCTTTTCGACGTTCCGTATTGCGATCTCGCTCAAGCGAAAAACGCACAGGGCCTCGTCAGCTGGGGCGCGCATGATCCGGGCGTTCCGCCCTATTGCCGGCCCGACGGTCTGTTCGAAGAATTGAACGCGCGGTTCGGACCCTATCCGGCGACGGAATTCATTTACGCTATGTGCTGGCAGTCGCGGGCGCGGACGGAGCGGGCCGCAGCCGCCCTGACCGAGGCCGCGCGCGTGCGCGCCGCCGCAGCCGAATGGCTCCTGAAAGAGCGTCTGCCGGACTGGGAGTTCGCCGTCGTGACGGTGAGCGAGCCCCACTCCGTCATCGAGCCCATGTGGCACGGCGTCGATCCTGCCCATCCGCTCCACGCCATGCCGTCGGCGAAGGCGGCGGGCGCCGGGGTGCGCGCGGTCTACGAGGAGACCGACCGGTTGATCGGCCGTCTCGTCAAGGCGTTCCCCGACGCGGCGGTGATCGCCTTCGCCATGCACGGCATGGGGGCGAACGGCGCCGACGTTCCTTCGATGGCGCTGTTGCCTGAGCTTCTTTACCGTCGGCAGTTCAGCGAGCCGTTCATGGCGACGCTTCCTTGGCGGAAAGCCATGAATAGGCGGACGCCGCTCCTCGCCGAAGACCAGGACTGGTACGTCGCCATGCGGAACCGGGTTCCCGACCCTCGCTCCCATGCGATCGGCCGCAAGACCCGCGCCGCGCTCGGCCGCGACGCCGCTGTCGAGCGCGCGGAAATCGACTGGCAGCCGGCGGCCCGCTACCGGCCCTTCTGGCCGCAGATGGAGGCCTTCGCCGTCCCCTCGTTCTATGACGGTCGCATACGGCTCAACGTCTCGGGCCGTGAGCGGTTCGGATCGATCTCGCCGAACCAGGCGCCCTTCGTCGTCGACGCGTTGAAAACGTTCCTCTTCGAGACCGTCGATCCCGCGACCGGCGAGCCGGCCGTCGCCGACATCGCCGAACCGCCGACGCGGATCGAGGAGCGCGGCGCGAGCGAAAGCGATCTCTACGTTTACTGGAAGGGCCTCCCCCTCGCCCTGCATCACCCGGAGACGGGGACCGTCGGCCCGATCCCCTACAGGCGCACCGGCGGCCATTCCGGCCCTTACGGATTTTTTTATGGCGCCGACCTCGACCTCCCCGTCGGCGATCACGGCGAGACATCGTCCTTCAACGTCATGCCGACAGCGCTCCGCGCCCTCGGCGAGCGCGTTGATGATCTCGGCGTCAGCGGAGAGCCTTTGCGGGTGCGCGCAAAGACCGGCGCGATCGAACGCGCCTTCGCCTAGAACGTCGCTGCGGCGCCGAACCGGACGAGGCGCCCCGGCGCCGGCAGGCCAAGCTGCGGCGCAACCTCCGCATCGAGAGCGTTGTCGGCGCGCAGGAAAAGATCGACGCCGCTGGGCGCAGCCCATGAGATCTCCGCGTTGAAGGCGGTGGAGATCGGCAGCGGCGTAAGATCGCCAGACGCATCAAGGGAATACGCCCGGCCTCGATGCTCCGTTTCCAGACGGACGCGCACCCCCAGCCCGAGCCGGTAGTCGAGCGCGGCGAACCCGGTCGCCGCAGGCCGCTCCGGCAGACGCTCCTCCGGGTCGCTGCGACGGCGCAAACGAAGGAGCGAGATGGCTCCGGCGAACTCCAGCCGGTCCGTCGCCCTCGCCCGCCAGTCCGCCTCGATCCCAAGAGCGTCGGCGCCGTCGAGGTTGATCCGACGCCGTCGCGACACCCCGTCGACGACCACCGCCTCCTGATCGATCACGTTCCGCGTCGCCTCGATAAAGGGTGTGATGCGGACGAATAGTTGATCGCGCGCGTAGACCGCGCTCGCCTCCCCATAGAGGCTTGTCTCGGCCTTCAGGTCCGGATTGACAAGAAATCGCCCCAGCGCCTCCCCGTAAAGCTCGCGCTGGGTCGGGATACGCGCGCCGCGGCCGACCGCAGCGCCAAGCGTCCAGCCGCCGGGTGCGGGCGCATTTATGCCGAAACGCGCGCTCCACACGGAAAAGTCCGGCGCTTCCTCGCGACCGCCCGAAGCGAGCGTCGCGGCGGCGTCGCCCCGCAGACCGGCAGAAACCCTCGCCTCGCCGACCTTGAGCGCCGCGTCCGCAAAGAGCGCTCCTGATCGTCGCCGAAACACGTCCTCCGATCCGCTCGCCCCCGCAGGCGCCGACGTCCGTTCACGGCGAATGGCGTCGCGCCCCTCGACGCCGAGAAGCGCCTCAAACGCGCGCACCTCAAACAACCGAACCGCTCGCCCGCCAAATTCGCGGTCCGAGCCGCTCTGTCTTTCTTCGACCGTCCTATAGGTTCCATCGTCATACTGATCGATATTCTGGTCGCGCGCGTTGAGCCACAACACCGCGTCAGCGTTCCCCGCCGTCGCACGCGCCGAGAGAAACGCCGAGCGGTCCTCGGGAGACCGCCAATAGCGAGGATCTTCAATCGCCGGATCGAGCGACCCGTCCGCGGCGACGCCATAGGACCCCTCCGCCCACAACCCCGTCAGCGCCAGCACCCGGTCGGCGCGATCGTAACTGAGGCTGACGACGGCGCTGACCCGGTCCCGATCCGTATTCGTCCGGCTGCGTCCGTCGCGTTGAGAGAAGAGCGGGCGCGCTCCGTCGCTTAGCGGCTGGGCGTCCCGCGTAAGCCTCTCCACCGCGCCGTCCGCGGACCAGCCGTCCTGCGCCGCGCCGCCGACTGCGGAGGCGCGCGCGAAACCGAGATCGCCGATTTCCGCCGCCAGCCTGGCGCCGTCGCGGCGCGCCGTCTCCAGAAAAACGACCGAACCGCCGGCGCTCGAGGCCACCCGATCGGGAAATGCGTTGAGAACGATGCGCCCGAGGCCCTCGGCAGGCAGGCGCGCGAAATCAACCCGCCCGTCCCAGGGGTCGCCGAAGGGCGCCCCGTTCAGGTAAACAACTGAGCCCCGCTCGGTCCGCCCACGGACGGCGAGGACGGTCTCGCCGCGCGAATTCGTCGACGGCGCCGCCGATGGAAGGGTCGCGAGCGCGGTCGCAAGGTCGGGCGGCCGGAGCACGATCAGGTCGCGGGCCTCTAGTTCTGTGGCCGCAGCGGACGACCGGTCGCGGTCGTCGCCAAACACCATGATCTCATCGACGCCCGGATCGCCCGCGGCGCGGGCGACGCCGGCGCTCGCCAAGGCGCCGATCAGAAAAGAAACGCAACGCATGCCGCCGTGCACCCGCCATCGAAGGTCGCCGTCCGCGCGGAAGGTCACTGACGCACGACAACGCGCATTGGATCGTATTGTGATCTGAGAGAAAATGGAGCGGGCGATGCGATTCGAACGCACGACCCTCACCTTGGCAAGGTGATGCTCTACCCCTGAGCTACGCCCGCTCACGGACCCCTTGCGGAGCCGAGCCGCGTGTATCCATCGCCGGAGCCATGAATGCAAGGGCTTTTTTCCCGCGGTTGCGCGGGTCCGCCGGGCCGGAGCAACGTGCCGGCGATGTATGTCGTAGGGGGACTTGAATGAGCGGCGGGAACGCTGAGAGCGCCTTCGCTGGAGCACGATCCGGGCCGGACGCCCGGCCCCGTGTTTTCGCGGCCCTCGACGCGCTTCGCCTAGAACATCGCACGGTCGAGCATCCGCCGATCCGCACCGTCGAGGAGGGGCGGGCCTACCGAGCCGAGATGCCGGGCGCCGCGACGAAGAACCTGTTCGTCGTCGATAAGGCCGGCGCGCCGTTCCTCATCATCTGCCATGGCGAGCGGCGCGCGAAGCTGAAGGCGCTCGCGAAAGCACTGGGTGCGGAGGGACGTTTTTCCTTTGCAGGTGAGGCGACGCTGCTGGACGTCCTCGGCGTGACGCCCGGCTCGGTCTCGGCGTTCGCGCTGCTGAACGACGACGCCGGACAGGTTCGCGCCGTCGGGCTCGATAAGGCGCTCCTGGACGAAGCGCTCGTCTGGGCGCATCCGCTGGACAACGCCGCCTCGACCGGGCTCGCGCCGGGCGACCTTCTGCGGTTCCTCCGGTCCCGCGGGATCGAGCCGCGGATTGTCGATATCGAGGAGCCGGACGGCGCTTAGCCCGGCGCGGGGTTGCCCCGCGGCGGCGCGAAGGCCACATCTGCGCGACTTCATGCATAACGCGGCGCAAAGGCCGCCGGAGACGAGCCCCATGTCCTTCAGCCAGCAGACGCCCGCGGCGCCGGCCTATAAAGACGCCAGTATCGAGACCTTCGCGGACGACGTGCTTGTCGCCTCCCGCGAACGGCCGGTCATCGTCGACTTCTGGGCGCCCTGGTGCGGCCCCTGCAAACAGCTCGCACCGGCGATCGAGAAAGCCGTCGCCGACAGCCAGGGCGCCGTCTCGCTCGTCAAGGTGAACATCGACGAGAACCAGATGCTCGCCCAGCAGATGCGCATCCAGTCGATCCCAGCGGTGCTCGCCTTCGTCGACGGCCAGCCCGTGGACGGGTTCGTCGGCGCCCTGCCGGACAGCGACGTGAAGGGGTTCGTCGATCGCCTTGCGCAGATGGCGGGCGGCGCGACGTCCGGCGCGCCCGACATAGAGGCGGCGCTCGCGGCCGCGGACGAGATGTTCGCCGCCGGCGACCTTGCAGGCGCCTTGCAGCTCTACGCGCAGATCGCCGAGCTTGATCCGGAAAACGCGCCGGCCCTCGCCGGCCTCGCCCGCTGCCGGCTCGCCTCCGGCGATCGCGACGCCGCGGAGCAGACCCTGGCGCTCGTTCCCGAAGCGAACCGGAACGACCCGGCCGTCGCAGCGGTCCGGGCGGCCCTCGACCTCGCCGGAACGGGCGGCGGCGACCGCGCAGCAGCGGCGGCCGCAGTGGAGGCGAACCCCGACGATCTGGAGGCGCGCTTTGCGCTCGCGGAAGCCGAAATCGCCGCCGGGGCGATGGAGGCGGGCGTCGATCAGCTTCTCGAAATCGTCGGCCGGGACCGGGAGTGGAACGAGGAAGCCGCCCGCAAAATGCTCGTCACGGTGTTCGAGGCGCTGGGCCCGGCGGACCCGCTGACCCTGCGCGCTCGCCGGAGGCTCTCCTCCATCCTATTTTCCTGATCAACGCGCGGACCAACACCGCCGAATGTCAGGAGCCGACCATGTCCGAGGCCTCGCGCCTGCGCGTCGCCCTTCCGGAGACGATCCCGATCTTCCCCCTCGCCGGCGCCTTGTTGCTGCCGCGCGGCCAGCTGCCCCTCAACATTTTCGAGCCGCGCTATCTCAACATGATTGACGACGCCCTGCGCGGCGACCGGCTCATCGGCATGGTGCAGAGCCGGTCTTCGCGGAATATGGGGCAATCGGACGTCTTCTCGGTCGGCTGCGTCGGCCGCATCGCGTCGTTTTCAGAAACCGATGACGGCCGGTATCTCATCACCCTCCTCGGCGTCTCTCGGTTCAAGGTGCTGGAGGAGCTCGACGCTTCGACGCCCTATCGCCAGGCCCGGGTCGACTGGTCGCCCTACTCCGCCGTCGATACGAGCACGAACGAGCCGCTGCTCGTCGCGCGGCGCCGACTGCTCGATCTTCTGAAGCAGTATCTCGCCCTCGAAGGTCTCGCCGCGGACTGGACGAGCATTGAAAAAGCCGGGCATGAAACGCTGGTGAACTCGCTCGCCATGATCTGCCCGTTTACGCCCGACGAAAAACAGGCGCTCATCGAAGCGAAGACGCTCGACGACCGCGCGGCCGCGCTGACGGCGCTGATGGAGATGGCGATCGCAGAGCAGGGCGGCGATCAGGACGAGGAGAACGGCGCGAAGCCGCACTGAGGCGGGCGCCGATGGAAGGACCTGAAATGACCGACGCGCCCGGCTTCGACAGAACGTTGCTCGACATTCTTGTCTGCCCGCAGACGAAATCCCGGCTTGTCTACGACGAAGGCGCGCAGGAGCTGAAATGCGCCGCCTCGCGCCTCGCCTACCCGATCCGCGAGGGTATTCCGATCATGCTGCCCGATGAAGCGCGGACGATGGACGACGCGGAAGTCGCGACGCTCCCCGCCTAGAGCGACAGACGGTAGCCGCCGCTCTCGGTCATCAGGATCGAGACGTTCTGGGGGTCCGGCTCGATTTTCTGGCGCAGGCGATAAACGTGCGTTTCGAGCGTGTGGGTCGTCACGCCTGAGTTGTAGCCCCAGACCTCGTCGAGCAGCACGTCCCGCGAGACGGGCTTCCCGCCGGCGCGATAGAGAAACTTCAGAATGCTCGCTTCTTTTTCGGTGAGGCGGATCTTCTTGTCCTCCGCCGTCACCAGCATCTTCACCGCCGGTCGAAACTCGTAGGGGCCGACCTTGAAGACAGCGTCCTCAGCCTGCTCGTGGCTGCGCAGATGCGCGCGCAGGCGGGCGAGCAGGACGGCGAATTTGAACGGTTTGGTGACGTAATCGTTCGCGCCGGAATCGAGGCCGAGGATCGTGTCCGCCTCGGAATCCGCGCCCGTCAGCATGATGATCGGCGATTTGAAGCCGTTCTTGCGCATGATGCGGCAGGCTTCGCGCCCGTCCATGTCCGGCAGGCCGACATCGAGGAGGACAAGGTTGATATGCTTTTCGTCCTTGGTCTTTTCAATCGCCTCCTGGGCCGAGGCGAGCGCCTCCACGGCGAATTCGTCATGGACGGAAAATTGCTCGACCAGCGTTTCTCGCAAAAGATCGTCGTCGTCGACGAGGACGATGCGCTTGGCTCTGGACATTGGCGCGGCCTCCCTTGGCTGGTCCGGTTTCGGCGTCTGGTATAACCTGCGCCGTCTTGACGCAAAGAACGTCCCGCTCACGCCAGCTGAAACGATCGTGATGACGAACGACCCCTGTGATCGCGAAACCGTGCGCCTCCTCGTGCGGGGCGGGATCGTCTCCGGGCCGGCGGGCGAGGCGCGCTGCGCCCTCGGTCCCGCCGGCGTCGTCCGTGAAAAACGCGAGGGCGACGGCGGAACGCCCGCGGGCGTCTTCCCGCTGCGACGGGTCCTCTACCGGGCCGACCGCGTTCCGCGGCCGGAGACGGGCCTCCCCCTCGCCGCGATCGCCGCCGATGACGGCTGGTGCGACGATCCCGCGGACGGCGCCTACAATCGCCCGGTGAAACTCCCCTACCCGGCCTCCGCGGAACGCATGGCGCGGGACGATCATCTCTACGACATCTGCGTCGTCCTCGGGCATAACGACGATCCGCCGGTTCGAGGAGCCGGCAGCGCGATCTTCTTCCATCTTGCGTATGCGGATTATCGACCGACCGAAGGTTGTGTGGCGGTGTCGGAAAAGGACATGCGCGCGATCCTCCGCGAATGCGGGCCGGGGGCGGAGATGGAGGTTCTCAGGGGGTGATCGGCGCGCGCGGCCGTCCTTCGCGACGCGGTTCGCCGCTGCTCAGGACGAAGACTGCTCTGGACTTCGTCCTGAGGAGCCCGCGCAGCGGGCGTCGCGAAGGACGGCGTGAAAGTACTACGCAGCGTCCCGCGACCCGAAAAGCGCCGTGCCGAGGCGGACATGCGTCGCCCCAAGGCGCACCGCTGTTTCGAAATCGGCGCTCATTCCCATGCTGAGAACCTCGAGCCCGTTCCGCTCTGCGATGAGGCGAAGCAATCCGAAATGAGGCGCAGAAGCCTCGTCGGCCGGCGGAATGCACATGAGCCCCTCGACTGGAAGCCCGTACTCGTCACGGCACGTCTTTATGAACGCATCGGCCTCTTCCGGCGCGACGCCGGACTTCTGCGGCTCCTCGCCGGTGTTGACCTGCACGAGCATGCGCGGCGACCGCCCGGCGGCGGCGGCCGCGTCCGCAAGGGCGCGCGCGAGCTTCGGGCGGTCGAGGCTTTCGATCACGCCGAAGATCGCGACGGCGTCGGCCGCCTTGTTCGACTGAAGGCCGCCGATGAGGCGCAGCTCGACGTCCGGGCGGCCCGCCTGCAGCTCTGGCCATTTGCGCTGGGCTTCCTGCACCCGGTTCTCGCCGAAGACCCGATGGCCGGCATCCAGCGCGGGCGCGATCGCTTCCGCCGGAAACGTCTTCGAGACGGCGATTAGCGTCACGGCGGACGGGTCGCGGCCCGCCTCGGCGGCGGCTTTCGCGATCTTCGCCTCGACGGCGGCGCGGCGTTCGGTGAAGGTCTCGGTCAATGTCGTCCTCTTTCAGTCCGCTCGGCGACGGAGCGCGCCGGGTCCGCGCCCTGCACCGGATCGCGGCGCAGTTCGCCGAAACCGCGCCCCGGCCCACGTTCGCCTCGTCCCTCATCATAACGGGAGCCGATCGCGGTTTCGATCCGATGACGGCGATCGAGGCCGCCCCGCGGGGCGCGGCGATCCTCATTCGCGATTACGATCGTGCGGACCGTCGCGCCTTCGCTGCGGGCGTTGCAGACGCCGCGCGACGGGCGGGTCTACACGTTCTGGTCGCCCGCGATGCGCGGCTCGCAGCTGATATCGGGGCGTGCGGCGTCCACTTGCCGGAGGCGCTGTCGAGCCAGGCGCCGCCCTTAAAACGCCGTGGGCTGATCGTCTCCATCGCCGCCCACAGCCCCGCCGCCCTCCGCCGCGCCGCGGCGATGGGCGCTGACGCAGCTCTGCTCTCGCCGGTTTTCGTTACGCAATCTCATCCTGAGGCGGAGGGCCTCGGCGTTCTGCGAGCCGCCGCCTGCGCAGCTCGAACGGGGGCGCCGGTGTTCGCGCTTGGAGGGATCGACCACCGATACGCCCGGCGCCTGATCGGAACGGGGTTCGCGGGCGTCGCGGCGATTTCGGGGTTTCATCCGCACTGAGCGGATCAGAATTTGATCGAGCTTTCGAAGACGAGCGCCGTCGATTCTTCATTGCCGCCAAGGTCCTGCGGTTTGCGGGCGTCGACGAATTGCGCGGCCGCGCCGATAGTGACGCCCGGACCGAAGAGATAGGTGACGCCGGCCTGCGCGAGCGACGTCTGGCGGCGCGCGAGGGGATCGAACGGGTCGGGCCGCAGCTGGTCGCTGTCCGCCTCCCCGTAACCCAGCATGAAGCCCCACTGGCCCGTTTCGTATGTGACGCCCGCATCGAAAGCGAGGTACCCGTCCTCGCTATCGCGCAGGCCTGCGGTGGAGTTCTTGATCGAGCCGCCGAGGGTGAGGCCGCCATAGGCGAGGTTCAGTCCCAAGGCGTAGCTTTCGTATTCATCTACAACGCTCGCCGGATCGTCGGTGGTTTCGTCCGCCGTCGCATAGCTTGCCGCCAGACCGAAGATCAGCCGCTCGCCGCCGAGCGTCACGTCGTTCTCGTAATAGACGGCCGTCTCCAGAATGTCGTCGTAGGCGGGCGGCTCGATCACGCCCGGCGTCAGGAAAACGAGCCCGTCGCCGTTCCGGCAGATGTCGTTTGAACAATCGACGCCCGCCGGCGAATAGGAGACGCCGAGCTGCAGGCCGCCGAGGACGCCGCCGAGAAAGTTTCCGGGCGGCAGGAACGTGATTTTGGTCGAGTAGCCGGAGACGTCGTTCACCGTGTGGACGTCGTTGAGGCCCGTAAGGTCGGCGCGCCAGTCGTTGACGCCGATCGCGGAGAAAATCGTCGGGGAGGTCACTGCAAAGCGCCGGTTAACGCCACGATCGCGGCCGACGACCAGCTGGCCGAAGCCGCCTCGGGCGTAGGCGAAGGCCGACTGGAGCGACGCGTCGCCCTCGGGCCCGATGATCGCGCCGTCGCCGCCGATCAGGAGCGAGGAATACCGGCCGCCGCCCCACCAGCTCGCTGGGCTGTCGGAATCGAACCGCGCTTCCGCGCCGAGGCCGAGTTCAAGGCCGCTGTTGAGGATAGTCGAGCCGCGCAAACGAACGCGGATATCAAGGTCGGCGGGTTTGTCCTCCCGCGCGCCGCCGACGGCGCCGCCAGTCACAAGGCTCGCCTCGGTGTCGATATCGATTTCCTGCGCGCCGGCGCACGTCGCCGCGAGCGCCAGAAGCGCTGCAAAGGCGATCTTATGCGAGGCTTGCGCCGCCATCGTCGTTCTCACTCTCCCCGGGCGGTCCCCGCCCCAGACATCGCGATCCCTGAAAAAAGTCCAGGATTCCCGTCGCTCAACACAACTGGCTACGTGCAATTCATGCGCAACAGGTCGCAGGCCGATACCGGCTTTGTAACCTCCTGAAACATATTCGTGGCCGCACCGGGGCGGTCAAGCGGACCGATCGCCCCATTTTTCCCCATGATTGTCTCGGTTCGCGGTTGTGGTAACACCGCCACTCCCTGTGTTGTGCAATCTCAAACGGCCGGCCTCCAATGACATTTTCTTTAGCACCGCTCTCCTCCGCCGCGCGCGCCTTTCGCCTGGCGGCTCTCGCAGCGGGCGCCGCCGCGCTCGCGGCCTGCGGCGGCGGCAATCAGGGCTCGAAGATCGCCCGCGATGTCGGCGTTCCGGACTATTCGGTCCTGACGAAATCCGGCGTCGAAACGAGCGTGAACCGGTACCTCTGGACGGCGTCTCTCGAGACCCTCGACTTCCTCCCGCTCTCCTTCGTCGATCCTTACGCCGGCCTCATCGTCTCCGACTGGCATTCCGACGCCAATGCCCCGAACGAGCGGCTGAAGGCGAACATCTACATCCTCGACAAACGGCTCCGCACCGACGCGGTCCGCGTCAGCGTCTTTCGTCAGGTGCGCACGCCGACGGGCTGGGAGGACCGCCCCGTCGCGCCGACCACCGCCCGCGAGATAGAGAACGCCATTCTGACCCGCGCCCGCGAGATCCGTCTCAACACGGCCGGCTGAAGCCGGCGCCGCGGGGCGGCGCGCCCGATCAAGGTCGAAGGAGGCCGGCCCTGGCCCGCTACAATCCGAAAACCGTAGAGCCGAAGTGGCAGAAGGCGTGGGAAGACTCACGCTCGTTCGAGGCGGCTGCGGATCCGTCGAAACCGAAATACTACGTCCTCGAAATGTTTCCGTACCCGTCGGGGCGCATTCATATCGGGCACGTTAGGAACTACGCCATGGGCGACGTCGTCGCCCGCTACAAACGCGCGCGCGGCTACAACGTTCTGCACCCGATGGGCTGGGACGCCTTCGGCATGCCGGCCGAGAACGCCGCAATGCAGACGGGCTCCCATCCCGCGGAATGGACGTACAAGAACATCGAGATCATGCGCGGTCAGCTGAAGCGCATGGGCCTCGCCATCGATTGGTCCCGCGAATTCGCGACCTGCGATCCCGAATACTACGTCCACGAGCAGCGCATGTTCCTGGAGTTCCTGGAGAAAGGCTTCGTCGAGCGGCGCAGGAGCTTCGTCAACTGGGACCCGGTCGATCAGACGGTGCTCGCGAACGAACAGGTCATCGACGGCAAGGGCTGGCGCTCCGGCGCGCCGGTGGAGCGGCGCGAGCTCTCCCAGTGGTTTCTGAAGATCACCGACCGCGCGGACGATCTGCTGGAAGCCCTCGACCGGCTCGAGGGCTGGCCGGACAATGTCCGCCTGATGCAGAAGAACTGGATCGGGAAGTCGTCCGGCCTCAAAATGACGTTCCGTTATGTCGGCGAGAAACCGGCGGACGCGGACGGCCTTGAAATCTACACGACCCGCCCGGACACCCTGTTCGGCGCCTCCTTCTGCGCCGTCTCGCCGGATCATCCCCTCGCCAAGGCGTATGCGGAGAAAGATGAAGGCGCGGCTGCGTTCATCGCCGAATGCCAGGCGGCCGGCACTTCTGAAGAAGCGATCGAACGTGCGGAGAAAAAGGGGTTCCGGCTGCCCTATGAGGTCGCGCACCCGTTCGTCGAGGGCCGGCGCCTGCCGGTCTTCATCGCAAACTTCATCCTGATGCACTACGGGACCGGCGCGATCTTCGGCTGCCCGGGCCACGACCAGCGCGACCATGATTTCGCGGCGAAGTACGGCCTCGACATCATCCCGGTGGTCCTGCCCGCAGGGGAGGACGCCCGGACGTTCTCCGTCGCCGAGGAGCCTTATGTCGGGCCCGGATCGATCTTCAATTCGGGCTTTCTCGACGGCATGGGCGTCGAAGACGCGAAAGCGGAGATCATCCGCCGCATCGAAGAGCGCGGGGAGGGCGAGGGGACGACGAACTATCGCCTGCGCGACTGGGGCGTCTCGCGCCAGCGCTATTGGGGCTGCCCGATCCCGATCGTCCATTGCGAGACGTGCGGCGTCGTTCCCGTTCTGAAAGATCAGCTCCCGGTGACGCTGCCGGGCGAGGCCGATTTCTCAGAACCCGGAAACCCCCTCGACCGGCACCCGACCTGGAAGCATGTGAACTGCCCCGCCTGCGGCCGGCCGGCGCTGCGCGAGACCGACACCTTCGACACGTTCATCGATTCCTCCTGGTACTTCGCGCGCTTCGCCTCAGCGCCCGAAGACCGGCCGACGGACCCGGAGACGGCGGATTACTGGCTGCCGGTCGATCAGTATATCGGCGGCGTCGAGCACGCGATTCTGCATCTTCTCTATGCACGCTATTACAGCCGCAACATGAAAGAGTGCGGCTGGCTCTCCGTGGACGAACCGTTCGCCAACCTCTTCACGCAGGGGATGGTCGTCCACGCGACCTACAGGGACGAAACCGCAGGCGAATGGCTCTTCCCCGAAGACGTGAAACTCGACGGTGAAACCGCGACCCGGCGCGATACGGGCGCGCCCGTGACCGTCGGCGCCATCGAGAAGATGTCGAAGTCCAAGAAGAACGTCGTGGCGCCCGAGGAGATCGCTGAAGCCTACGGCGCTGATGCGGCGCGCTGGTTCATGCTGTCGGATTCGCCGCCTGAGCGGGACGTGGAATGGACCGCGGCGGGCGTCGAGGGCGCCTGGCGCCTCGTCGGGCGCATCTGGGACGCCGCCGACGCGGGTCGCGATGCGCTGAAAGCCGTCGATCTCGCCAAGGCGCCGGAGACGGACGGACCGGCTCTCGATCTCCGCCGCGCCGTACACGGCGCCGTCGCGGGCGTCACCGACGACATCGAGCATTTCCGCTTCAACAAGGCGATCGCCCGGCTCTATGAGCTGGTGACGGCGGTGCGGAAGTTCGAAACGTCGGATGACGCAGGCGCCTTCGCCCGCGCCGAGGCGCTTTCTGTGCTGACGCGTCTCATCGCGCCGTTCACCCCGCATCTCGCCGAGGAGTGCTGGGAGGCGATCGGCGGCGAGGGTCTCGTCTGCGACGCGCCCTGGCCAGAGGCCGATAAGGCGCTTCTGCAAAAAGACGTGATCCTCCTCCCCCTGCAGGTGAACGGAAAAACCCGCAGCCAGCTGGAGGCCCCGGCGGACGCCGACAAGGACGCGATCGAGAAGCTCGCTCTCGCCGACCCCGCCGTCGCCCGCTTCGCCGAAGGAAAAACCATCCGTAAGGTGATCGTCGTGCCGGGACGCATCGTGAACGTGGTGGCGTCGTGAGGGCGCTCGCGCTTCTCATCGCCATGGCGCTCGCCGGATGCGGCTTCCGGCCGATGTATGCGGAGGGAACCGGCGCCGTCGCGGGCCTCAACTCGCTGGCGCTCGGGCGAACGACAGGCCTCGAGGACGCCGTGAGGGCGTTTAACGATTCCGCCATCGGGCTCTTCCCGGCCGACCCCGCGTCCGCGCGCTATCGCGTCAACGTTCAGCTTGAAAGCCGCCGCCGCGCCGTCAGCGTCCAGACCGACGACTCCGTCACCCGGAACGACTACGTGGTGACGGCTGACTGGCGGATCGTCGCGCCGGAGACAGGCGAGGTCGTCTATCGCGGGACGAGCCAAGCGACCGCCTCCTTCTCGATCCTCGACGCGCAGTACGCCGCCTATGTGAGCGAGCTCGACGCCCTGAAGCGCGCGGCGGGCGTCGTGGCGACCGACATCAACCGCCGCTCGGCGGCGTTTTTTGCAACGAACGGGCCGCGGTGACCGCCCTCAAGGCGAAGGACGTCGACGCTTTCCTGAAACGGCCGCCGGCCGAAACAACCCTTGTCCTTTTCTACGGGCCGGATCAGGGGCTCGTCCGGGAACGTGCGAACACGCTGGCGCGCAGCATCGCGCCGCCGGACGATCCGTTCAACACCGTCTCCCTAGACGAGGGCGAGGTGAAGCAGGAGCCGGCGCGCCTTGCGGACGAGGCGGCGGCGCTCTCCTTTACAGGCGGACGGCGGGTTGTCCGCATACGGGCGGGCGGCGAGGGCGGCGCCATCGCCGGCGCCGTTGAAACGTTTCTGAAGGACGCAGCTTCGGGGGCGATGAAGTCGAACGCCCTCGTGGTCGTCGAAGCAGGGCCGCTGACGAAGTCCTCGAAGCTCCGCAAGGCGGCGGAAGGCTCCAAAGTCGCGGCATCGGCGCCCTGCTATGAGGATGCGCCCGCGGACCTGCGGGGCCTCGCCCTCAAGGTGATGAAAGAGCACGGCCACGCGATCGACGACGACGCCGTCGCCTATCTCGCCGAGGCTCTGGGCGAGGACCGGGGCGTCAGCCGCAGCGAGCTGGAAAAGCTCGCCCTCTACGCCCGCGCCGAGCCGGGCGGTCGCGTGACCCTCGCCGACGCGAAAGCGCTGCTCGCCGGCGAGGCGGGTCTCGACGCTTTCGAGATCGCCGCTGCAGTGTTTGACGGCGACGCCTCCTCCGTATCGAGAGCGCTGGTTTCCACCCGCCAGGCGGGCGCCTCGCCCGTGACGCTGTTGCGCGCCCTGCAGCGCGCCGCCGCGCGGCTGCACCGGGTGCAGGCCGCCGTCGCCGACGGTCGCCCGCCGGCCGAGGCGATGAAATCCCTCCGCCCGCCCCTTTTCGGGCCGGAGCGCGACGCTTTCGCGGGACGGCGCAATCGATGGCCGATCGACAAGCTCGACATCGCGGAGCGCGCCCTCTCCCAGGCCGAGCTGGACGCGAAGACGACGGGGTCGCCGCAGCTGGAGATCGTCGAGCGCGTCGCCCTGCGGCTGGCGCGGCTGGCGGCGCGTTAGGGTCATGCGCCTCACGCCGTCCTTCGTGACGCCCGCGCTCCGCGGGCTCCTCAGGATGAAGACTGTGCAGACTTCGTCCTGAGGAGGCGCGCAGCGCCGTCGCGAAGGACGGCCGCGAACGCTGAATTCGAGCGGCTACACTGACGAATCGAGCAACCGCCGGCAGACGTCGTCGAGCTGTTCGAGGGTCGCGTACTTGATCGAGAGGACGCCGCCCCTCGATCCGTGCGCAAGATCGACGGCGAGACCGAGGGAGGCGGCGAGATCCGCTTCGAGCGCCCGCGTGTCCGCATCCTTGCGGATTTCTTTCTCCGTCAGCGGGGCAGGCCCACGGCCGGACGACTTGTCGCCGCCACCAGCAGGTTGTTCTGCGTCGGCCTTGGCCAGGCGCTCGGTCTCGCGGACGGAGAGACCGCGCTTCACGACCCGTTCGGCGAGCGCCGCCGGGTCCGGCGCGGAGAGGATCGCTCTGGCGTGGCCCATTGAAAGAGCCCCCGCGTTCACCTTGTCCCGAACGCTCGCCGGAAGCTTCAGGAGGCGGATGAGGTTCGCGACGTGACTGCGGCTCTTTCCGACGGCGTCGGCGATTTCCTCATGGGCGTGGCCGAATTCATCGGCGAGACGCTGATAGGCGGCCGCCTCCTCAAGCGGGTTAAGGTCGGTACGCTGAACGTTCTCAACGAGCGCGATTTCCGCCGCCTGCTGATCGTCGAGCTTGCGGACGACGATGGGCACCTCGTGCAGCCCCGCCCGCTGGGCCGCCCGCCAGCGTCGCTCCCCGGCGACGATCTCGTATTTCGGCTCGCCTCCTGTGGGACGGACGACGATGGGCTGCAGGAGGCCCTGGCGACGGATGGAGGCGGCGAGTTCCTCGAGGGCGGCGTCGTCGAAGATGCGTCGCGGCTGCTTCGGGTTGGCGGCGAGAAACTCGATCGGCGCGGCTTCGGAACCTGCGCCCGCCGCCGCGAGATCCTCCTCGTCCGCCGTCGGGCTCGCATCCGCAAGCAGGGCGGAGAGGCCCCGCCCGAGGCCTTTTTTCGGCTTCGCCATCAGGCGGCCTCCGGCGCCCGAAGCGCTTTTTCGCGGCGGATCACTTCGCGGGCGAGCCGGATATAGGCCTGGCTGCCGGCGCACTTGTAATCATAGACGAGAGCCGGCTTCCCATGGGACGGCGCCTCGGAGATCCGGACGTTCCGGGGAATGACGGTCCGGTAGATTTTCTCCCCGAAATGCTCGCGAACGTCCTCCTCCACCTGCTGGGAAAGGTTGTTGCGCTTGTCGTACATGGTGAGCACGACGCCCTGCAGGGAAAGTTGCGGATTCGTCTTGGTACGCACGAGCTCCAGCGTCCGCATCAGCTGGGACAGGCCCTCGAGGGCGAAGAATTCCGTCTGCAGAGGAACAAGCACTGCGTCGGCCGCCGTCATGGCGTTGAGCGTCAGGAGGCTGAGGGACGGCGGGCAGTCGATAAGGACGTAGCCCGCATGGCTCTCGAGCGCGCGGACGGCGTCGCGCAGGCGGAAATGGCGCCGGGGCGCGTCGATAAGCTCGATCTCGGCGCCGGAAAGGTCGACGCTGCCGGGGGCGAGGCGGAGGCCGGGTATTCCCGTCTCGACGATGATGTCGGCGAGCGCCGCTTCACCGGACATAACGTCGTACATCGTGCCCGCCCGGTCTGCGGCGGCGAGGCCGAGGCCGGTCGAGGCGTTCCCCTGGGGATCGAGGTCGATGATGATCACCGTCTCGCCGACCGCTGCGAGGGCGGTCCCGAGATTGATCGTCGTCGTCGTTTTACCGACGCCGCCCTTTTGATTGGCGACGGCGAGAATGCGGCTCGGGGCGGTCGAGGGCGCGGGAGGCAAGGTTGCGAACCTCCAGAATCGCAGCGTCGGCGTTGGTGACGCTGGGGTGCGTGACGATCTCATACATCCAAGATTTTGCGGCTTCGGTCAATTCAGCCGCAACATCTTGTCCCTTCGGAAGAAGGGCGACCGTTTCGGGCCCGCAGAACGGCGCGACGTAGCCGAAGAGCTTCTCCAGCGGCGCGAGGGCGCGGGCCGTGACGATGTCCGCCGGTGCGGGCGCAAGACTTTCGATCCGCGCGTTCTCAAGGACGACGTCGAGCCCCATCGCGTCCGCGGCTTGGGCGAGGAACGCGGCCTTCTTGCCTGTGCTTTCGACGAGCCGCGTCTTCAGCCCGCGATCGGAGAGCGCCGCCGCAAGGACGAGGCCCGGAAAGCCGGCGCCGGAGCCCAGATCGACGTGTGTGCATGCGCTTTCCGGAATGAAGGCGGCGAGCTGCAGACTGTCGGCGTAATGGCGCGCGAACCGGTCGGGCAGGGTGGAGCGGGCGACGAGGTTATGGATCTCCGCCGCTTCCATGAAGACCCGATCAAAAGCCGCAAGACGGTCGCCGACCGCCGCGCTGAACCCGAAGGCGGCGGCCACGGCCTGCGGGGTGTCGAGGCTCCGCAGATCGATGTCGCGCCTCACGAGGCGGCGCGGCCCGCCCGGCGCACAAAGCCGGCGACGAGCGCAAGAGCCGCCGGGGTGACGCCTTCGAGGCGGCTCGCCTGGCCGAGGGTCTGCGGGCGGCTGTCGGCGAGCTTCTGGCGGCTTTCCGCGGAGAGGCCGGGGATCGCGCCGTAGTCTAGATCACCCGGCAGGTTCAGGGCCTCGTCGCGACGGAAGGCGAGGATGTCGGCCTCCTGCCGGTCAAGATAGCCGGCGTAGAGCGCCTCGATCTCGATCTGTTCGCGGACATCCGGCCGAAGGTCCGCGAGCGCCGGGAAGATCGTCTCCAGATCGACGCCGTCGACGGCGGGAAGGGCCATGAGGTCCAGAACCGAGCGCCGGCGGCCGTCCTGATTGACCCTGACCCCGTGGGCGCGGGCGTCATTGGGCGTAATGGCGGTCTCACGGGCCCAGCGGAGGGCCGCCTCGACGGCGGCGCGTTTCACGTGGAACCGGCTGGCGCGCTCCGGTCCGACGAGGCCGAGATCGATCCCCCGCTGGGTGAGCCGCCGGTCGGCGTTGTCGGCGCGAAGCGTCAGCCGGTATTCCGCCCGCGAGGTGAACATCCGATAGGGCTCGGTGACGCCGCGGGTGACGAGGTCGTCCACCATCACGCCGATATACGCCTCGGAACGGTCGAAGATGACGGCGTCGACCCCGCCCGCCCGGCGCGCGGCGTTGAGGCCTGCGACGAGGCCCTGGGCGCCCGCCTCTTCATATCCGGTCGTCCCGTTAATCTGTCCGGCGAGGAACAGGCCGGGCGCGCGCTTCACCTCCAGCGCCGGCGTCAGTTCCCGCGGATCGACGTAATCGTATTCGATCGCATAGCCGTGGCGGATGATCTCCGCGCGCTCCAGCCCTTTGATCGTCGCGATGAACGCCTGCTGGACGGCCCGCGGCAGGGAGGTCGAAATTCCGTTCGGGTAGACCGTCGGGTCGTCGAGGCCTTCCGGCTCCAGAAACACCTGGTGGGCGGACCGGTCCGCGAACCGGACCACCTTGTCCTCGATCGACGGGCAGTAGCGCGGTCCCCGCCCGGCGATCGAACCACCATAGACCGCCGAGGCGCCCAGATTGTCCGCGATCACGCGGTGGGTCGCCTCGTTGGTGCAGGTGATCCCGCAGGAGATCTGGGGAACCTCGACACGGTCCGTGAGGAAGGAGAAGGGAACAGGCTCCGCGTCGGCCGGCTGCATCTCCAGCGCGTCCCAGTCGATCGTCCGCCCGTCGAGGCGCGCAGGCGTCCCGGTCTTCAGGCGCCCCATGCGCAGCCCGAGGCCGTAGAGCCGGTCCGATAACCCGATCGCCGGCGCATCGCCCACGCGGCCGGCGGGCGTGCGTTCGTCGCCGATATGAATGACGCCCTTCAGGAACGTACCGGTGGTGAGGACCACCGCCCCCGCGCCGAAACGCCGGCCATCGGCCGCCTCGACGCCGACGACGCAGCCTTCGGCGTCGACGATCAGGTCCTCGATCGCCGCTTCGACGATATCGAGGTTCTCGCGGGCCGCGAGCGCCGCCTGCATGGCCGCCCTGTAGAGCGCCCTGTCCGCTTGGGCGCGCGGGCCGCGCACGGCCGGTCCTTTAGAGCGGTTGAGGAGGCGGAACTGGATGCCGGCCTGGTCGATCACCCGGCCCATGAGCCCGTCTAGAGCGTCGATCTCGCGGACGAGGTGGCCCTTGCCGAGGCCTCCGATCGCTGGGTTGCAGGACATTTCGCCGATCGTCGCGTGCTTGTGGGTGGCGAGAAGCGTCTGCGCGCCGGCCCGCGCCGCGGCGTCGGCCGCCTCGCAACCGGCGTGGCCGCCGCCGATGACGACGACATCGTATGTCAGATCCGTTTTCATGCCGGGGATTTAAGCCCTCAGGACCGGTTTGAAAATCCGTCTGCGTTCCACGTGAAACCAGGCGCTCACTTGCCGATGCAGAAGCCGGCGAAGATCCGGTCGAGGACGTCTTCGACGTCGATGGCGCCGGTGATGCGCGCGAGGCGGCGGGCGGCGAGGCGCACGTCTTCCGCGGCGAGTTCCGGCGTCGTTTTCAGCGCGATCATGCTCCGGTCGAGGGCGGCGACGGCGTCCTCGACCGCCTCAAGATGGCGGCGGCGGCTGAGCGCGGGCGCATCGTCCGTACGCACCGCCTCTTGCGCCTTCCCGCCGATGGCGGCGATCAGCGCGTCCATCCCCTCGCCGGTCGCCGCGGACACAAAGAGCGCGTCCGCCCGCGGCGGCGGCGGCCGTGTGAGATCGGACTTGTTCATTGCGATAATGTCCGCGTCCCCCGCGACGTCTTTGGGATCATCAGCATCGACGACGAGCACCCGGACGTCCGCTTCCGCGGCCCGGGCCTCAGCGCGGCGCACGCCCTCCGCCTCGATCGCATCGTCGGAATCCCGAAGCCCGGCCGTGTCGGCGAGGCGGACAAGAACGCCGCCTAGATCGAGCCGGGCCTCGAGAACGTCGCGCGTGGTGCCGGGCGTCGCCGTCACAATCGCAGCGTCATGACCGACCAGAGCATTGAATATGCTGGACTTTCCAGCATTCGGCGCGCCGATCAGGACGACGGACACCCCGTCCCGGAGCGCCCGCGCCGCGCGCGACGTCTCCGCCGCGGCGCTCAATTCATTCCGTAGGCGGTCTATTTTAGGGGCCGCTCGCTCCGCGATCGCAGAGGGCACGTCGCCTTCGTCCGGGAAATCGATCGCCGCCTCTAAAGGGACGGCCGCCGCGAGCAGGCGCTCCCGCCAGCCCTCCGCAGTTTTGGAAAGCGCGCCGCCCATCTGGGCGAGGGCCTGCCGACGCTGGCTTTCAGTTTCCGCGTCGATGAGGTCGCCGAGACCTTCCGCTTCGGCGAGATCGATCCGGCCGTTCGCGACGGCCCGACGGGCGTATTCTCCGCGTTCGGCTGATCTCGCCCCAGCGCCGACCGCCGCCCCGAGGATCGCGTCGGCGACGGCGCGGGACCCGTGGGCATGGATCTCCACGACGTCCTCGCCAGTGAAACTTCGCGGCTTCGGAAACGCGAGGACGAGCGCGGTGTCGATTGGCGCGCCGTCCGCATCGCGCACCGTCCGCAGAGCGGCCGTTCTCGGACCAGGCAGCGTGCGCACGAGACGTCGGGCGATCTCGAACGCAGTGGGGCCGGAGAGACGAAAGACGGCGACCCCGGCGCGCCCGGGCGCCGAGGAGAGCGCGATGATCGTGTCGCCGCGGCGCTCGCTCAGGACTTGCCCTCGCCGTCGGGGCCGCGCATCGCCGCCGCCATCAGCTTCTGGAACTGATCCATTCCCACGGCGCCCGCGTTCATCATCTGGGAGAAGAACCGTTCCGGATCCGCAAGGGTCTCCATGTTTTCGGCCGTTCGCCGCTTCAGCTCGGCGACCAGCATCTCGTTGACCGGCGAGGGGTCCGGCAGGCCGAAAAACGCCCGCGCCTCCTGCGGAGTACAGTCGATATCGATCGTGACCTTCATCGGACCTCCGGAGTTCCTGCGCCGCGGTCCCGCATCGCCAATCCATTGAGGCTCATGTAGAACGGCCCGCGCAACCTTGAGGGAGCATCCCCAATGTCCGAGACCGTACGCATAAAAACAGACGATGGCGAGTTCTCCGCCTACCGCGCCGCGAAAGCGGATGTGAGGAACGCGCCTGCGCTCGTCGTCATCCAGGAAATTTTCGGCGTCAATCCGTTCGTGAAGATGGTCGCGGATCACTATGCGGGCCGCGGGTTCGTCGTCTACGCGCCGGACCTCTTCTGGCGGCTGGAGCCGGGCCTCTCCCTTAATCCGGAGACCCAGTTCGACGAGGCGCTCGCTCTTATGGGGAAGTTTGATCAGGACAAGGGCGTCGAAGACATCCAGCGCACCCTCACGGCGGCGCGGGGCGACGCCGCGTCGAACGGCAAGGTCGGCGCGGTCGGCTACTGTCTCGGCGGTCGGCTGGCTTATCTGACGGCGACCCGCACGGATGCGGACGCCTCGGTCGGCTATTACGGCGTCGGCATCGAAGGTCTGTTGTCGGAGAAATCGAGCATAAAAAAACCCCTGATGCTGCACATCGCCGGCGAGGACGGGTTCGTGCCGCCGGAAGCCCAGCGCGCGATCCGCGAGGAGCTCGAGCCGATCGATCTCGCGACGCTGCATGATTATCCGGAGCGCGACCACGCCTTCGCACGCTGGGATCATCCGTCAGCGCACCATGAGGCGGACGCGAAGCTTGCGGATGGAAGGACGCTCGACTTCTTTCGGGAACATCTCGTCTAGCGATTTCCTGAGGGGGCGATAATGCGATTTCACTTTGCGCTCGCCGCAGCGGCTCTCGTCGCGTGCGGTCCTGGAGCGACGACGGCGCCGACGACGATCAGCGATGGATCACCCGCGCGGATCGTTCCGACTGCGGGCGTCGCCGCGTTCTTCGACTGCCTGCGGGAAAACGACATCGCCGTCGTTTCCGCCCATCGCGGCGGACCGGCCGACGGTTTCCCCGAAAATGCGATCGAAACGATGGAAGACGTATTGCGTGCTGCACCTGCGATCATGGAGATCGACGTCGCCGCGACGGCGGACGGCGTCCTGGTTCTAATGCACGATGACGATCTCGACCGTACGACGACGGGGACAGGGCCTGTCGCCGATCGTCCCTATGAAGATGTCCGCTCGCTTCGGCTTGAAGACAACGACGGCCGCCCCACGAGCTTCACGCCGCCCACCCTCCGCGACGCTCTGCGGTGGTCTGAGGATCGGACAATTCTCCAGATCGATTTCAAGCGTTCTGTGCGCTACGAAGACGTGATCCAGCTCGTCCGCGAAGAGCGCGCCGAGAGCCGCGTCGTCTACATCGCGTACACGGTTGCGCAGGCCCGTCGGCTGCACCGACTGGCGCCGAACGCAGTCATTTCCGTCGGGATCGACGACCCGTCCGAATACGAACAGCTCGCCGCCATGGGCTTTCCAAGCCGCCTGATGCTCGCCTGGACAGGAACGGACGCGCCGGATGCGCCCCTCTACGACTTCCTGGAAGAGCGGTCGGTTGAAGCTGCGTTCGGAACCCTCGGCGGCCGCAATTCGATCGACAGCCAGATCGCTCGCTCAGGCTCGGACGCGGACTACCAGCGCATCGCCGATCTCGGCGCGACGGTGCTCGCGACGGACCGACCGCGGAAGGCCGCGGCGGCTCTCTCCCTCAACGACGTGTCCGAATGCGGAATTTCGCCAGCGCGCTGACGCCTCAGGTGTTCATCGACTCGAAGAACTCGCCGTTCGTCTTGGTGTGACGGAGTTTGTCGAGGAGAAACTCAACGGCGTCCGTCGTACCCATCGGGGAAAGGATCCGCCGAAGGACGAACATCTTGGTGAGATCCGCCTTAGGAACGAGCAGGTCTTCTTTCCGCGTGCCCGACTTCGCGATGTCGATCGCTGGAAAGACGCGCTTATCAGAGACCTTCCGGTCAAGGACGATCTCTGAGTTGCCGGTGCCTTTGAACTCTTCGAAAATTACCTCGTCCATTTTCGAGCCGGTTTCGATGAGCGCGGTCGCGATGATCGAGAGGCTGCCGCCCTCCTCGATATTCCGCGCGGCGCCGAAAAACCGTTTCGGCCGCTGGAGAGCGTTTGCGTCGACGCCGCCCGTCAGCACCTTGCCGGAGGACGGAACCACCGTGTTGTAAGCGCGCCCGAGGCGGGTGATGGAATCAAGAAGGATGACGACGTCGCGGCCGTGCTCGACTAGGCGCTTGGCCTTCTCAATGACCATTTCAGCGACCTGAACGTGACGCACGGCCGGCTCGTCGAACGTCGATGAGACGACCTCGCCGTTCACCGAGCGCTGCATGTCGGTCACCTCTTCCGGCCGTTCGTCGATGAGAAGGACGATGAGGTAGCACTCAGGATGGTTGGCCGAAATCGAGTGGGCGATGTTCTGCATTAGAACGGTTTTACCGGTCCGCGGCGGCGCCACGATCAGCGCCCGCTGGCCCTTGCCGAGGGGCGCGACAAGATCGATCACCCGGGCGGAATAGTCCTTTCCTGGCTTTGTCTCGATCTCCATATGAAGCCGCTCGTCGGGGTAAAGCGGCGTCAGGTTATCGAAGTGAACCTTGTGGCGGGCCTTTTCCGGCTCTTCGAAATTGATCGCACCGACCTGCAGGAGGGCGAAATAGCGCTCGCCCTCTTTCGGGGCGCGGACCTCGCCTTGAACAGTATCCCCTGTGCGCAGCGCGAACCGGCGAATCTGGGCGGGCGAAACGTAGATGTCGTCCGGACCCGGCAGATAGTTCGCTTCCGGAGACCGCAGGAACCCGAAGCCGTCGGGAAGGACTTCGAGGACACCGCCGCCGGTGATTTCCTCGCCGCGCTCGGCGAGCTCTTTCAGGATAGCGAACATGATGTCCTGCTTGCGCAGGGCGGAGGCGTTCTCGACCTCAAGCTCTTCGGCGCGCGCGACGAGATCCGCCGGCGATTTCGCCTTCAGTTGGTCGAGGGTTGTTTCTGGAATGGGCATAGGACCTCGGGCGGGAGACGCAATTTCGGCGGACGCCGTGCGAATTGCCTCGGAAATGTTTGAAAAGCATCGGGAGCGCCGGTGAGGGCGCTCAAGGGCGGGAGCATTAGAAATACGCGCGGGAGCAGTCGCCCGTCAATCGGTCCTCAAAACGGTTTCACCACGACGAGGAAAACGATGGCGATGAGGAGGACGAACGGACCTTCGTTCATGATCCGCCAGAAGCGCTGGGTTTGCGGGCGGTCGCCTGCTTCGAAGGCTCTCTGCGCACGAGCGTAAAACCCGTGCACGGCGGACATGGCGAGGACCAGGACGATTTTCAACCAGAGCCAGGGCGCCTGCAGGAGACCTCGCTCGAGCGCGATCATGCCGAGCCCCAACGCCCAGACGGCGACGAGGGAGGGCGTCATGATGCCCTTCAGGAGGCGGCGCTGCATGGTCTGGAAAAGGGCTTCGGCTTCGCCGCCCCTCTCGCTTTCAAAATGATAGATGAACAGCCTTGGCAGATACATCATGCCGGCCATCCAGGCGATGACGGCCAGGACGTGCAGCCATTTGACGATCAGATAGGCCATGCGGGGCTCCGTTAAGAAACTATTAAGTAAGGTTAATAGAGTCTTAACATTCCTATTGTTCTGTGGAGGGTGGGGAAAAGCGAACTCACCGAATAACGACATCGCCGCAGAAACAGAACCCGGCTGTCGAAATCTGTCGGAAAGCGGATAAACAGCGAAAAGCGCAACGGATGCGCCTGCGTGCGGCTCGAAGATTTCGACAGCTGCGCCACACAAACCCCTCCACAGCAATCCACAGGCTTTTCCGCCATTCAACTTTCCGTCACAAACGGGCGAAACGTGCTGAGTTTTGCAGCTGCGCCGGGATTTAGCGTAGGAGCGGGTGATCTCCGACGGATTTGATGGGAGTTTCCACAGCTGATGGTGGAGACCGCCGCCGACCGCGCCCGCACCGGCGCCGCCACTTTCTTTCATGTCCATCTCGTTTCGGATGCGACAGGGGAAACGCTGACCGCCGTTTTAAAGGCGGCGATCTCTCAGTTCCGAAACGTGAACGCGATCGAGCACATCTTCGCGTTGGTGCGCTCGCCGCAGCAGCTCGATCGCGCCCTTGTGGAGATCGAGGCCTCTCCTGGTCTCGTCATGTATACCCTGATGAAACCGGACCTTCGACGCCGCCTGGAAGTCGCGTGCTCTCAGCTGCAGATCCCGGCGATCCCCGTCCTCGACCCGGCCTTGTCCGCCTTCACGTCCTTCCTCGGTCTCGAACAGACCCAGCGAAGCGGTGCCCAGCACGCGCTGGACGACGAATACTTCCGCCGGATCGAGGCGCTCGATTACACCCTCGCCCATGATGACGGCCAGCTCGGGTGGGATCTCGACGTCGCCGACGTCGTACTTCTCGGGCCGAGCCGGACATCGAAGACGCCGACCTGCATGTATCTCGCCAACCGCGGCGTACGGGCGGCGAACATCCCGCTTGTTCCGGGCGCCGAGTTGCCGGCCCAGCTTTTCGAAGCCCAGCGGCCGCTGGTCGTCGGCCTTTATGCGTCTCCCGCCCGCCTGTTGCAGATCCGAAAGAGCCGCATCGACAATCTCGGCGCTTCGTCCGCGACCGAATATCTGTCGGAAGAAGCTGTGCGGCGGGAAGTCCTCGATGCGAAGCGGCTCTATGAACGCAATGGCTGGCCCGCCATCGACGTCTCTCGCCGTTCGGTTGAGGAGACAGCCGCGTCGATCCTGACGGAGCTCTCCGCCCGAAGAAACGCGACGGGCGCGGACGCATGAGCGCCTTAATCATACTCGCCTCGAAGAGCGCCGCGCGCCGGGCGCTTCTTGAAAGCACCGGAGTGCCGTTCAAAGCCCTCGGCTCGGGCGTGGCTGAGGACGTTGTAAAACGCCGGCTGAAGGGTGCGCCCGTTCGCGATATCGCGACCGCCCTTGCCGAAGCCAAGGCGCTCGCGGTCTCACGTGCGAATCCGCAGGCGTACGTGATCGGCGCCGACCAGATCCTGTCGTTGAACGGCGAGCCCCTCGACAAACCAGCGGATAAGGACGAAGCGCGCGCGCGCATCCTCGCCCTCTCGGGGGTGACGCATGTTCTGGAAACATCGGCGGTCGTCGCGCGGGGCGCCCGGATCCTCTGGCGGGGTCACGCCGCGCCGACCCTGTTGATGCGTCAACTGAAGACCGAGGAAATAGACGCCTACATGGCCGCCGCGCGGACGTCGATCATCGAAAGCGTCGGCGCTTACCAGCTGGAGGATGTCGGGGTCCGGCTCTTCGAGCGCATAGACGGCGCCTATGCCGACATTCTGGGACTGCCCATGACGCCTTTGCTGCGGTTCCTTCGGGGCGAAGGCCTCCTTTCCTTCTGAGATGACGAACGCGCTGCAGCCGCCCTTCGCCGCCGTGATCGGGGACCCCATCGCCCACTCCCTGTCGCCGGCGCTCCACGCCTTCTGGCTTCAACGAGCTGGCGTGCGCGGGACATACGCGGCGCTCCGGTTCGAAGCCGACGGCTCGACGTTCCCCGCGAAAATCGCGGCGCTTCAGACTCTCGGGGCGCGCGGCGTCAACGTCACGACGCCGCACAAGGACCGTGCTCTCCAGATCGCGGACGACATTGAGGAAGGCGCCAGCGCCGTCGGCGCAGCGAACATGCTGACGTTTACAGAGGCGGGCCGCATCGTCGCTGCGAACTCGGATGTGGCCGGCGTCCGCACGCCGGTCGAGCGCGTTTTCCCCGACATTTCAGCGAGCCGGGTTCTGATCGTCGGGGCGGGAGGCGCGGCGCGCGCCGCGGCCGTGGCCCTGAGAGACGCCGGGGCGCTTTCCATTGCAAACCGCACCAGGAGCAAGGCGGAGGAGGTCGCAGGCGTCATCGGGGGGGGCGCCGCGGTTCGTGATATCGACACTGCTCGTGGCGAGAATTTCGACCTTGTGGTCAACGCCACGACCCTCGGCATGCGGGGCGGCCCGTCGTTTCCGGAACATCTGTGCGTTCCCTCCGCGGGCGGCGCGTTCTTCGAGATGGTGTACAACCCCCTGCGCACCAAAGCCGCGGCGCGGGCGGAGGGCGCCGGACGCCATCTGATCGACGGGCTCGACATGCTGATCGCTCAGGCTGCCGAGGCTGCGCGCCGGTGGTTCGGGATCGAGCCGGCGCCCGCCGATGAGACCAAGGCCATGCTCATACGCCTGCTCGAGGCCCGCGCGTGATCGTCGTCGTCCTCACCGGCTCCATCGGCATGGGGAAATCGACCACCGCCTCCCTCTTCGCCGAAGAAGGCGCGGCCGTCTGGGACGCCGACGCGGCGGTGCATCGGCTCTACGCGCCGGGCGGCGGCGCGGCGGGGGGGATCGCTGAAATCGCCCCCGCGGCGGTCTCGGGCGGTGGTGTTGATCGCGGCGCGCTTTCCGACCTCATCAGGAAGGACCCTGATCTTCTGAAAAAAGTTGAGGCGGTCGTGCATCCGCTGGTCGCCGCCGACCGCGCCGCCGCGCTGGCGTCTAGTTCCGCAGAAATCGCGGTCCTCGACATCCCACTTTATCTCGAGGGCGGAGGATCGACAGAGGCCGACGCTGTCGTCGTCGTCACGGCGCCGGACGCGGTTCGTCGCCGGCGCGTTCTGGAGCGCCCCGGCATGACCGAGGCGCAGCTCGATTTCATTGTCGCACGCCAGACGCCTGATGCCGAAAAGCGTCGTCAGGCGGACTATCTAATCTGGACCCATTGCGGCCTCGACCTGGCTCGCGACGCCGTGCGCGCCGTCCTCGCTGATCTGCGCCGGCGCTTTGCCGCTCGCCTCGAAGCAGCTTAGCTCTCAGTCCATGCGAGAGATCATCTTCGATACCGAAACAACGGGCGTCGATCCCCAGAGCGGCGACCGCGTCGTGGAGATCGGCGCCCTTGAAATACGCGCCGGCGCCGTCACCGGACGCACCTTCCACACCTACGTCAATCCTGAGCGCGACATGCCTGAAGGTGCGTTCCGCGTTCACGGTCTCTCCACGGAGTTTTTGTCGGATAAGCCGGTCTTTTCAGACCCTGCGGTCGTCGACGGCTTCATCGAGTTCGTCGGCGACGCCGCCCTCGTCGCGCACAACGCCGCCTTCGACGTTCGCTTCATGAACGCCGAACTCACCCGCCTCGGGCGGCCGGCGCTTTCGAACAAGATCGTCGACACCCTCGCCATCGCGAAACGGAAGTTCCCGGGTTCGCCCGCCAGTCTCGACGCCCTGTGCGCGCGCTTCGGGATCGACACCTCTATCCGGGAGCGCGACGGGCACGGAGCGCTGCTCGACTCAGAACTTCTCGCCTCTGTCTATGTCGAACTCACCGGCGGCGCGCAGGCCGGTCTCAGTTTCGATGCGGGCGCGGACGATACAGATTCTGCGACGGGCTTGCGCCGCGCCGCCCGGTCCCGCCCCCAGCCTCTCGCCCCAAGGGGCGACGTCGCCGAAGCCGAAGCCCACGCGGCGTTCGTGGCCGAGCTCGGCGAAAACGCTCTCTGGCTGAAAGTCGGCTCGCCTTAGGCGTTGCCGGCGGGCTGCGCCGCCTGGTTCGTACGCTGGTGATACAGCGCGACGAAGTCGATCGGGTCGAGATAAAGCTGCTGGTAGCCGCCGTCCCGTACGCTGTCGGCGATGATCCGCCGCGCGAAAGGAAAAAGCGCCCGCGGACACTCGATAAGCAACACCGGCTCAACCTGGTCCGACGGAATGTTCTGGAGCTCGAAAACGCCCGCGTAAAGAATTTCCGCGACGTAGATCGCCGCATCCTCGCGCCGGGCGGTCACCCGGATCGAGAGCTCGACCTCATACTGGTTCCCGCCCAGATGGCGCGGGTTGATCGAGATCTGGACGTCCATGTCGCCCTGCTGGCCGAGATGCTGGAAACTCTGCGGCGCCTGAGGGTTTTCGAAGGAAAAGTCCTTCAGATACTGGGTTGCGACGCGGAGCGCGGCTGGGCCGGACTGGTTCGGTTCGGGCGCGCCGTCGGGCGGCGTCGGCGTTTCGGACATGGAGAAGAAGCCTGAATTGTTAGCGGAGCGCGCGGGCTAGCACGCGCCTCGCCGGGGAACAAGCAAGCCCCTCAATACCGCTCGATGCGGATGACTTTAAGGTCGCCCTTCTCCATCCGCGAGCGGACCCAGCGCAGGACATGCCGGCCGATAAGGAGCCGGATCGGCGGGATCAGCAGAATAAAGCCGAGGGCGTCGGTGACGAAACCGGGCGTCAGCAGCATCGGCGCTGCGGCGAGAAGGATTGCACCATGGACGACGGGCTCGACCGGCGTGCGACCCTCGTTCAGATCGCGCTGGAGGTCCGCAAGCGCGCTGGCGCTCTGCAGGCGCAGGAGGGCCGCCCCGACAGCCGCCGTCGCGATACAAAGTCCGACGACCGGCCATGCGCCGAAAGCGCCGCCTGCTTTTATCAAGAGAAACAGTTCGATAAGGGGCGTTGCGATAAGAAGGGCGAAGAGGACGAGCAAAGCGTTGCTCCTCAGTGACGCGCCGCGGGTGCAAAGCAGCGCATTGACCATATATACCCGGCTTCGTCCTGTTTAAGTCCGCGGGACCAACGCCGAAGAGGCTCATGGATCCGATCACGATCATCTTCGCCCTTGTGGCCGCATTTTTCATGTTCCGTCTCGTCTCCGTTCTGGGGACGCGGACGGGTCATGAGCGGCGTCCTGATCTCAAGACCATCGAGGGCGGACGCGCCGAAGCTGCGGAAGAGCGTCGGCCCGAAGACGCTCCGCCGTCCGCTCCCGCGCCGTCTTTTCCGGGCAGCGATGCGGTCCTCGCAGCCGACCCCGATTTCGATCCTGAGACCTTCCTCGCCGGCGCCCGCGGCGCTT
Source organism: Pseudomonadota bacterium (assembly GCA_038522735.1). Classification (GTDB taxonomy): domain Bacteria; phylum Pseudomonadota; class Alphaproteobacteria; order Caulobacterales; family Parvularculaceae; genus JBCBJX01. Next base: position 32,705 of record JBCBJX010000004.1, on the reverse strand, counting down.
ATGAGATGATCGTGACGGCGACCGCCCGCGGCGACCTTTCGCCGGTCCGCCAGTTCATCGCGCCGAAAGTGCTGGAGGCGTTCGAGGCCTACATTGCCCAGCGCGCCGAACGGGGCGAAACCGCCGAGGTGCAGATCATCGGCCTTGAAGACGCGAAGATCGACCAGGGCGGCGTCAAAGACGGCGCCGTGCGCATCGCCGTCGCCTTCCGATCCGATCAGACGCGGGTGACGCGCAACGCGGCGGGCGAAGTTGTCGCCGGCGACCCCTCCCGGGTTGATCTCGTGAAGGACCGCTGGACCTTCGAGCGCGACGCGAAATCCCGCGATCCCAACTGGACCCTCGTCGCGACCGGGGCGGGCTGAGGCGCGGCGTGACCGTCGAGTTGCGCACGCCCCGCACCCGCATCCGGCGCAAGGGGCGGCCGACCGGCCCCATGATCGCGCTTCTGATCGTCGCGGTCGGCGCATTCGCCATCTACCGATATTCCGCAACGCGGCCGGCGCCGGCCGTCGGCGCGCAATACCAGCCGATCTCTTTCGAGGCGCTGCCCGGCTGGGCGGCGAGCGAGGTCGCCCCGGCGCTCGCGCCTTTCGCGCTCTCGTGCGCCGCCGGGAACGGTCGGCTCGCCGAGGAGGAGGCGTGGTCGGCGCCGTGTGCGGACGTCAAGCTGATCCTTCAGGACGGCGGGCGGGAGGCGGCCGCTCGCGCCTTTTTCCGCGCTCACTTCACGCCGGTCGCCGTCAGCCGGATCGAGCGCGAGGACCGTCTCTTCGGCGAGCGCCATGTCGTCAACGACCGGGCGCTGATCACAGGCTATTTCGAACCCGTCTATGACGGCTCGCCGACGCGGACGGCGGAGTTTTCCCACCCGGTTCTCGACCTTCCCGACGGCTATATGAGCGTCGATCTCGGCGAGTTCGCCGGCAGTCTCAGAGGCCGGAGCATCGCGGGCGTCCTGGAAGAGGGTCGCCTCCGCCCGATCCCGGAACGCGAAGCCATCCTCGCCGAGGGCCTCGCGGGCGCGGAGCCCCTCGCCTGGATGCGGCCCGTCGATCTCCTCTTCCTGCAGATCCAGGGGTCCGGCCGCCTCGTCTTCGAGGACGGCTCGGAGCGCCGCATCGGCTACGCCGGCAAGAACGGCAAGGCCTACACGGCCGTCGGCAGGGTGCTGGTCGATCGAAAGGCGCTGACGCTTGAAGAAACGAGCATGCAGACGATCCGCACGTGGCTTGAGGGCAATCCGGCGCTAGCGGACGATGTGATGAACGAGAACGCGTCATGGGTGTTTTTCCGGGAGCTCGACGATCTGGGCGACCCCGAGGGCGGACCCCTCGGCGCCCAGGGGGTGCAGCTCGCCCCGCGGCGGTCCCTCGCCCTCGACCGGACCCACCTGCCCCTCGGCGCGCCGGTGTTCGTGGCCGTCGACGGCGAGGACGCTGATCTTTCCGACCTCTACATCGCACAGGATGTCGGCGGCGCCATTCGCGGCCCCTTGCGGGCTGACCTTTATCTCGGCTCCGGCCCTGAGGCGGGCGACCGCGCGGGCGAGTTGCGCGCCGAGGCCCGGCTTTTCGCTCTCCTCCCGCACGCCCTCGCGGCGGATCTTGCGTCCGCAGACTGAGCGATGACCGGCCGCCGTCATCTGACGCCCGAGGACGACGCGCTCTGGCGCAAGGTCGCCGCGTCGGTGAAGCCGATCGACCGAACCCGGACGGCCGTCGCGGCGCTCGACGCCGCCCGTCCCGGCACTGAGGACAGGGAGCTGCGGGACGAAGCGGCCCTGCGCTCCGTGGAGAGGCTTCTGTCGAAAGGCGTTGGCTCAGCCGCCGCGGTGGGCGCCGCCGGGCGCCATGAATGGACCGTCGATCGCGGGTTGGAGCGGCGCCTCCGCCGCGGTTTGGCGCCGATTGAGGGGCGGATCGACCTGCATGGGTATACGCAGGACGAGGCCTACCGCCTGCTGCTCGGCCGCCTCGGCGCGGCGGCGACCGACGGCAAGCGCTGCGTCCTCGTCATCACCGGCAAGGGCCTCTTCTCGGAGGACGGCGTGCGGACCGCCGACCCGCTCTCAGGCGGCCGCGGCGTCCTGCGTCGGCGGTTTCAGGACTGGGTTGCGACGCCGCCGCTGTCTTCCATCGTCCTCGGGGCCAGAGAGGCGCACGGACGCCATGGCGGATCCGGCGCATTCTATACGTTCCTGAGGCGGACGAAAAAACAGAAAGCGTAAGCGGCGATCAGCCGATATTGTCGCGCAGCCACTCGCCGGTCGTGCGGCCCTGGCCGCGATACTCGATGCCGGGCGCGTCGCCCGTGAACCCGCCGAGGACGACCACGTCGCCTGACGCTTTGGTCCGCATGCGTTCGACGATGGCGCGCCATTTGCCGCGCTTGTCGCTTTCGACCTCGAACTCCAGAAGACGGGCCGGGGCCCGGTCGCCGAGCTGCACGGTAGAGCTCTGGAAGGCCATTTTGTTCTTGCGCAGAAGGTTTTCGAGGCGCTCCAGCGTCGGCGAAGTCTTCGCGCCGCGGGACGGCGTCGCCGTCACGATCAGACGCTGCACCGAGCCGCCCCTGCCGTACTGGTCCCGGAAGCCGCCGGCGATCATGCCGTTGCCGACAAAGACCCTCGCCATGGTCGCGAGCCACCCCGAAGCATCGACCGGGATCACGCCGAGAAGACGCGCCTCGCCGTTCGCCCAGGATTTTACATCGTCTGGCCACGGCGTTTCATCACGCGGCGCGACGTAGACGAAGCGCATTTCGTCGTCCTTACCGCCTTTTTCGAATTCTGGCTCCACGATGAAGAGGTCTTCATTGTGGCTCGCCTCCTCGAAGGGCAGCACCACGCCGTAAACGGGTTTCGCGCGCGCCGTGCCTTTCAGCGTGTTGGTGACCTCTAGCCTGCCGTCGTGGGTGACCTTGCTCTGTACGGAGCGGTCGCGATCAAGGGCGCCCGCGGCGATGTCGAAAAAGTCCCGCAGGGTCGCGCGGTTGTCGCCGAGGGAGCGGACCTTCACGCCTTCGGCGGCGTAATTGGCGAGGGCGGACGAACAGGCGCGCTCGGCGTCCGGCGAGACGAAAATCTCCGAGATCTGCGTCGTCCACCGGTCCTGTTCGCGCTGCTGGTCGGCGTAGCGGGCCGAAAGATCCGTACGCCGCGACAGGGCGCCGTCGGCGTCGTAGGTACGCCCATAGTTAAGAGCGAGGCCCCTGCGCGCCTTCTCCGGCGTGAAGCTGGATTCGTCGCGCTGGCGCATGTGCTCGACGGGGATCGCGAGGCAGTAATAGTCCCGCGCCGTCGTCTCGCCGATGATCGCGACGCTCGGATTGCGGGCGAGGGCGTTCACCGTCTCGGGCACGTAGCCGGAATGGGTGCTGAAGAAAGGGAGGAGCGCGCGGTCGGCCTTGCCGGTCAGGACGGCGGCGACGGCGTGGTCGGCGGTCGCCTGCGGGCGTTCGTCGGCTTTTTGGGCCTTCGGCTCGAACCGGGCGGCGTCGACGCGCTTGAATTCGCGGAATGCAAGGGAGCCCATCCCATGCTTGCCGCCATGATAGGCGACGCGCATCGGGTTGTTGTCGTTGCCAGCTTTTCCGCCTGTCGAACGCGCCATGAGCGACACCCCGTTCCCCGATCGACGGCAGTTTACCAAAACTCTTAAGAAGCGCCAGCCGCCGAGTTCCCGGCGGGCTTAAAGGATGAATTTCGAGAGGTCGGCGTTGGCGGCGAGGTCGGCGACCCGGGTCTCCACGTAAGCACGATCGACCTCGATCGTTTCGCCGGATCGATCGGCCGCAGTGAAGGAGACCTCGTCGAGGACCCGCTCCATCACGGTCTGCAGCCGCCGCGCGCCGATGTTTTCGACCCGCTGGTTCACGTCCGCCGCGACGTCCGCGATCGCCTCGACGCCGTCCGGCTTGAACTGCAGGGTCAGGCCCTCCGTCGCGATCAGCGCCTCGGACTGTTTGACGAGGCTCGCTTCGGTCTCGGTGAGGATGCGCACGAAATCCTCACGGGTGAGGGCTGAAAGCTCCACCCGGATCGGGAGGCGCCCTTGGAGTTCCGGCAGGAGATCGGAGGGCTTTGCGAGGTGAAAGGCGCCGGAGGCGATGAAGAGGATGTGGTCGGTCTTCACGGGCCCGTATTTGGTCGACACCGTCGAGCCCTCGATGAGCGGCAGGAGATCCCGCTGCACGCCCTCTCGGGAGACGTCGCCGCCGCGCTCGGCGGTGCGGGCGATTTTGTCGACCTCGTCGAGGAAGACGATCCCGTCGTTCTCGGTCCGGTCGAGAGCCTCGGCGCTGATCTGATCATCGTCGAGCAGCTTGTCGCTCTCCTCGGCGATCAGCGGTTCATACGCCTCCGAAACGGTGGTTTTCTTCTTGCGGGTTTTGCCCCCGAAGCCTTTGCCGAGCATGTCCGAGAGGTTGATCATGCCCATCTGGGCGCCCGGCATGCCCGGGATCTCGAAGGTCGGCAGGCCCGAGGCTTCGCGGACGTTGATTTCGATCTCGCGCGCATCAAGGGCGCCGGCGCGGAGTTTCTCCCGGAAGCTCTCGCGGGTGCCGGCGCCGGCGCCTTCGCCCACGAGGGCGTCGAGCACGCGCTCCTCCGCGGCGCCCTGGGCGCGGGTCTTCACCTCCTCGCGCTTCTCCGCGCGGACGAGGCCGACGGCGATCTCGACCAGATCGCGGACGATGGATTCGACGTCCCGGCCGACATAGCCGACCTCGGTGAATTTGGTCGCCTCGACCTTGAGGAACGGCGCTTTCGCGAGCTTTGCGAGACGCCGCGCGATCTCCGTCTTGCCGCAGCCCGTGGGCCCGATCATCAGGATGTTCTTCGGCGTCACCTCGTCTTTAAGGGGCCCCTGAAGCTGGCGGCGGCGCCAGCGATTTCTGAGGGCGATGGCGACGGCGCGCTTGGCGCCTTCCTGGCCGACGATGAAGCGGTCGAGTTCGGATACGATTTCGCGGGGGGAGAATTCGGTCATGGCGGCGAGATAGGCGTCGCGACGCTCCGAGGGAAGCGCTGGCGGCGCGCGCCTGTCGCGATAAGGTGCAGGCGGGAGGGCTCGGACCATGAAAAACATCGCTATCGGACTTGGCGCGGTCGTAATCGGTCTCGTCGCGATCCTTGCGGTTCGAACGGCCGCGATCGGCGGCGGCGAGGCGGGGGCGGGCGGCGCGACGGAAGACGTCGACGAGGCGCGCGCGCGGGAGATCGCGGAACATCTCGGCGAGGCGATCCGCATCCAGACCATCTCCTTCGGCGATCTGCGCGGCTATGATTCGGCCGCTTACGCCGCGTTTCATGCGTTCCTGGAGACGCGCTACCCCGCCGCCCACGCGGCGATGGAGCGCGAGACGGTGAACGAGCACTCCCTCCTCTATCGCTGGCCTGGATCGGGCGACGGCGCGCCCGTCCTCTTCATGGCCCATATGGACGTCGTTCCCGTGCCGACGGGCGGCGAGGGCGCCTGGGAGCAGGAGCCCTGGTCCGGCGCGATCGCCGACGGCGCCGTCTGGGGACGCGGCGCGCTCGACGACAAGGCGTCCCTCATCGCGCTGATGGAGGCGGCCGACGCGCTCGCCGCCGACGGCTTCAGCCCGTCCCGCGACGTCTATTTCGCTTTCGGCCACGATGAGGAGATCGGCGGCGACGACGGGGCCGGCGCGATCGCGGCGCTTCTGAAGGACCGGGGCGTGCGTCTCGCCTGGGCGCTCGATGAAGGCTCCGCGATGGTGACGGGCTATCTCGCCGACAAGGAGCGCCCCGCCGCGATCGTGTCGGTGGCGGAGAAAGGCTACGTCTCCCTGCAGCTGACCGCGACGGGCGCGCCGGGGCACTCCTCCGCGCCGACCGACGATCTCGCCGTCGCCAGCCTCGCCCGCGCCCTCGCGGCGCTCTCGGACGATCCTTATCCGATGAAGCTCAAGGGCCCAGCGGAGGACATGTTCAAGGCGCTCGCGCCTTACATGCCCCTCGGCCAGCGCGCCGCGATCGCCAATCTCTGGCTCGCCGGCCCGCTCGTTAAAGCAAGCCTCGGCAAGGAGCCGCCGGTGGCCGCGATGATGCGCACGACGACGGCCCCGACCATGCTCCGGGCGGGAACGAAGGACAACGTCCTGCCGCAGACGGCCTCGGCGGTGGTGAACTTCCGCATTCATCCGCGCGACAGCGTCGACGGCGTGATCGCCCGCACGCAGAAGATCGTCGGGGAGGATATCGAGATCTCGATCTGGCTCGACGAAGCGACGGAGCCGAGCCCGGTCTCTTCAACGGATACGGACGGCTATCGCGCCATCATGGACGCGACCCGGGCGGTCTATGGCGGGGACGTCGTGTTCGCGCCCGGCCTCACCATCGGCGGCACGGACGCGAAGCATTACGCGGAGGTCGCGGAGGCGAGCTATCGCTATCTGCCGATGATCTACCGCCCGGGCGACACGGCGCGCCTCCACGGCGTCAACGAGCGGATCGTCGTCGACGATCTCTACCGGATGACGCGGGTCTATGAGGAGATGATCGCCGACGTCGCCGGCGGCTGAGCGAGAGAATGCAGATGAAGATCGCCGTCGTCGCCCTGCGCGTCCTCGGGTTCGCCGCCCTGCAGGCGGCCGTCTTCATGACGGCGGGCGGCGCGCTCTTCGCCGGGGCGCAGGCGAGCGATCCGCCGACGGATCCGGGCGCGGCCCTCGCCGCGCTCGCGGGCCTCTGCCTCGGCCAGGGCCTCGCCGCGACGGCCTACGTCGCCCGCGGGCCGCTCGACCGGACCGCGCGCATGGCGGCGGTGTTCGCCGTCGCCTTCGGCGCCGGAACAATCGTCACCCAGATCGATACAGCCTATTATCTGCCCGAAGTCGGCGCCGGGTTCCTCGCCCGCGTGGTCGCCCTCGGCGCCATAACATCCGTAAGCGCCGCGATACTGGCCGGGCTTCTGTTCCGAACCGAGCCGACGCTCGCCGCCGGGCGACGGCCGCCCGCCCCCGGCCCCGCCGGCCGCGCGGTGCGATGGTCGATCTTCTCTCTCGGTCACATGGCGGCCTATTTCGTGCTCGGCTACTGGATCGTCTGGGTGCGGCCGGAGGCGCGGGCCTATTATGACGGCGCGAAGCTGGAGCCGTTCCTCCAGCACATGGCGGGCCTCGCCGGCGACAGCCCGGAGATCTTCCTCGTCCAGTTCGTCCGCGGATTGGTCTGGGCCGGGATCGCCGAACTCATCTTCCGTACGACCCGGCGCTCGACGCGGGGTGCGGCCGTCGTCGCGACAGCGCTCTTCATTGCGTTCTCGGTGCTGCAGCTGTTCATGCCGAACGCTCTGATGCCGGCGGAGATCCGCATGCTGCACGTCGTCGAGACGGGGCTGACGATGGTCGTCCTCGCCGCCCTCGGCGCAGCGCTCTTCGGCCGGCGGCGCGCGGCCTAGGCTTCGATCGTCTCCACCGTCAGCCGGTCGTTCGTGTAGACGCAGATATCGGCCGCGATGCCGATCGCTTTGCGGACGATCTCCTCCGCAGAGAGATCGGTTTCGTTGAACAGCGCTCGGGCGGCGGCGCGCGCGTATTCGCCGCCGGAGCCGATGGCGACGAGGCCGTCTTCGGGCTCCAGCACGTCGCCGACGCCGGAAAGGGTGAGCGTCGTTTCTTTGTCCGCGACGATCATCATCGCCTCGAGGCGGCGCAGCGCCCGGTCCGTCCGCCAGTCCTTCGCAAGCTCGACGCAGGCGCGGGCGAGTTGCTTCGGATGGCGCTCGAGCTTCGCCTCGAGCCGCTCCAGCAGGGCGAAGGCGTCCGCCGTGGCGCCGGCGAAACCCGCGATCACCGATCCGTCGCCGAGCCGGCGCACCTTCTTCGCATCGCCCTTCATCACCGTCTGACCGAGGGAGACCTGACCGTCGCCGCCGACGCAGACGACCCCGTCGCGGCGGACGGCGAGGATGGTGGTTCCGTGCATGAGGGGGCTGTCTGCCAAGTCGGATCTCCTGAGCGTGCAATTGATGGCCGGACTCATTTATGGTCCGCGGTCTCTTTCCAAAACCGGTGCGGGCGAGCGCCCGCGCGGTGATCGAAGCCGGCGGCGCCCATGTCAAATTTCCGTCTGAAGGACCCGGACTGCGTCTTCATCCACATTCCGAAGACGGGCGGCAGCTCCATCCGCCAGGGGCTCTGGGAGGGGCGCTATGACGGCCCGGAGTTCGGCCGGGTCCCGGACGACTGGGCGGGCCTTTTTTCCTTCGCGTTCGTGCGTCACCCGATCGACCGTCTGGTCTCGGCCTGGTCGGATTTTCGCCAGCTTCGCCGCTATGACGGCGATCTTTCCGCCTTCATGGACGTGGTCGAGGACGAGACGATCATTTTCGACGAGCGGCGCAGCAACACGCCGGAACGCATCCGCCACCACGCGATCCCCCAGACGCACCCGTTCAACTGTCTCGCGGCGGCTGAATTCATCGGCCGACATGAGCGGTATACGGAGGACGTCGCCTGCATTCTGGAGAAGTTGGAGCTGCATGCGCAGGACTTGCCGGAGGAACGCAAGACCGATCGCGGTCACTGGCGAGAGCATGCCGGGTCCGACATCGTGCGCCGCGCCGAGCGCTACTACGCGAAGGATTTCGAAGCGCTCGGCTACGATGTCTGACGTCGCGCTGGTCACCGGCCCGACGAGCGCCATGAATTTCGCCGCGGCGCTCGCCGAAAGCGACGTGTCGCCAGCGGATCTGACCGTCCTGATGAAAACGGAGCTCACCCTCGATCATCCGTTTACGGCCCTCACACGCCGGACCGTCGAACAGTTGGCCCCGCCTTCGCGGTTCGCAGCCTGGGACGGGACGTCGCCCGTCTCCGCTCCCGCCTGCGACCGGCTCTGGCTCTGCCGCCCGTTCCGGCCGCCGGAGAAGCGCCTCGCCGCAGCGCTCGCCGACGCGCCGATCATGATTTTCGACGAGGGGCTCGGCTCTTTCGCCGACCGGCCGGTCGATCCGGCGCCGACGTCGGATCCCGCCAGTTTCGCCAAACCGAGCGTTCCCGGCTGGCTGATCGAGCGCATCGCCGCCTGCTATTTCTCCGTCAGCGGCCCGCCGACGCCGGCCCATCTGCGTCAGGCGCCCGTTCAGCGGATCCCGGCCGAGCGAATGTGCCGGTCCCTCGGCGCCTTCGGGGCGGCGCGCGTCGGCGTGCGGGGCGCGACGCTTATCGCCGGCACGGCTTTCCATCTCAGCGGCGGCGTCGCGGCGGCCGATGAGCAGGATCATTATCTTCGGCTCATCAAGCGGTTCGCCGAGAAGGGAGAGCCCGTCATCTGGGCGCCCCACCCGCGCGCGGCGGAGGCCTTCGCCGATGCGCCGGCCTGGCGGGCGGCTGAGGAGAGCGGGGCGTTTCTGACGGCGCCCGTCGCCCAGGGCGCGCCGGTCGAGCTCTTGGGTCTTGAAGGCGCCGTGGCGCGGGTCGTCTCGCTCGGCGGCTCGCCGCTCCTCACGTTTCCCGACTGGTTCGGCGTCGAGGCGATGGCGAGCCGCGACCCCCGCTTCGACGACGTCTCCCGACGCCTCGAGCACGTCCAGCTCGTGCGCGACACGCTGCCGGTGGTGGAGGTTGGTCTCGATTGACGGCGGCCGTTTCGAAAGCCGGTGATTTTTCAACGGTCTGCTCTATGGTTCATCCGCCGAAGGAGACACCGCCATGAGCGAGACCGCCCCGCGCGCCGCGACCGTCGAGCGCCGCACAAAGGAGACCGAGATCTTCGTCGCCGTCGATCTCGACGGGTCCGGCGAATACGATGTCGAGACCGGGATCGGCTTTCTCGACCATATGCTGGAGGGTTTTTCCAAGCACTCGATGATCGATCTGAAGGTCCGCGCTGACGGCGATCTCCATATCGACATGCACCATACGACGGAGGACGTGGGCATCGTCATCGGGATGGCGATCGCCAAAGCCCTCGGCGACGCTGCAGGCGTCCGCCGGTTCGGCCACGCCTACATCCCCATGGACGAGACGCTTTCGCGCGCCGCCGTCGACGTCTCCAAGCGGCCCTATCTCGTCTGGAAGGTGGAGCTGTCGCGCCCGAAGCTCGGCGAGATGGACACCGAGCTTTTCAAAGAGTGGTTCCACGCCCTCGCCATGAACGCCGGCCTCTGCCTGCACGTGGAGAACCTCTACGGCGAGAACACCCACCACATCGTCGAGAGCTGCTTCAAGGCGACGGCGCGGGCGCTCCGCGCGGCGGTCGAGTTCGACCCGCGCTCCGACGGGGGCTCGCCCTCGACGAAGGGTTCCCTCGGCTCCTGAGATCACCCGGCGTGACGGGCCGCTTAAAGCCTTTGACGGGGCGGCCGGCTTTGGAACACTCTCCCAGGCGTTGTGTTTCACGGGGGCGAAACCGCCAAAACCAACTGCTAGGGGTACGACCATGAAAGTCATCACCGTCACGAGCGCAGCCGCGCTCGCGCTCGCGACCATGCTCGCGCCGGCCGCCGCCGGACCGAAAGAAGACATCCAGGAAGGCTGCGAAGCGTTCCAGGCTGAATACGGCGGCGAGATCGATTGCGAATGCCTCGGCGACGCCGCCGCGGCGGATGCGGAGCTTTATGAGATGCTCCTTGAAATCACCTCGCCTGAAGACCTCGAAGACGCGCCCCAGAAAGTGCTGGACGCGATCGAGGCCTGCGGCTGAACAATTGGAAACAGGAAGTAGACAGATGAAACTTGCTTATGTCGCGAGCGCCGCTGCGCTTGGCTTTTCCGCCATGGTCTCCACCGCCTTCGCCAACGAGGTCGAGAACCATTGCGAAGCGTTCTCCGCGAAATACGACACGGGTTACGGGGGCTGCGCCTGCCTCGGCGAGAAGGCCGACGCAGACGCGGATCTGAAGGACGCCATCCTCGCTATCGAAACGCCGGAAGACCTCGACGCGGCGCCGGACTTCGTCCAGGCCGCGATCGAGGAATGCGCCTGAGCCGGACGGCTTGAAGGTCGGAACGCGGCGCCCTCGCGGGCGCCGTTTTTCGTCGCGCCGTTTTCCAAGCGGCGGGCGGCGTGCTAGCTCGCCCGATCCATGAGCGAGCGCCTCGTCATCGTCGACTACAAGTCGGGCAACCTACCGTCCGCGGAGAAGGCCGTGCGCCGCGCTGCGGTCGAGGCGGATCTCTCCGTCGAGATCGCCGTCTCGGGCGACGCAGATGCGGTGCGGGCCGCCGACAGGGTGATCCTGCCGGGCGTCGGCGCCTTCGCCTCCTGCCGGGCCGGCCTCGACGCTGCGCCCGGCCTGACGGATGCCGTGCGTGAAGCCGCCGCGACGAAGCCTTTTCTCGGAGTGTGCGTCGGCATGCAGCTCCTCTCGACCGTCGGCCTCGAACACGGCGAGACCCAGGGCCTCGACATCGTTCCGGGAACGGTCGATCTCCTGAAACCCCGGGACGCTGCGCTGAAGCTGCCGCACATGGGCTGGAACGAAGTCGCGATTGAAAGCGATCACCCGGCGCTCCGTTCGGCCGCGGCGTTCGCGGACCCCCACGCCTATTTCGTACATTCCTATCATCTCGCCCCGGACGCGGCCTCCGACGTCCTCGCGACCGCCGACTATGGCGGTCCGTTCGCCGCGATCGTCGGCCGCGGCCCGGCGCTTGGAACCCAGTTCCATCCGGAAAAGAGCCAGGGGTTCGGGCTGAAGATCCTGGAAGGATTTCTGAAATGGCGGCCCTGACGCTTTATCCCGCTATCGACCTCAAGGGCGGCGCCTGCGTGCGCCTCCTGAAGGGCGAATTCGACGCCGCGACGACGTACAATGACGATCCGGCGGATCAGGCCCGGCGGTTCGCGGAAGCCGGCTTTGCGAAACTGCACGTGGTCGATCTCGACGGCGCTCTCGCAGGCGACGCGCGCAACGCCGATGCGGTCTCTGCAATTCTCGAAACGACCGACGCCGACGTTCAGGTCGGCGGCGGGGTGCGCACGATGGGCGCCGTCGAGGGTTGGTTCGAGCGGGGCGTCGCCCGGGTCGTTCTCGGCACCGCGGCCGTGCGCGATCCGGACTTTGTGCGCGACGCCGCGAGGGCGCATCCCGGACGGATCGTCGTCGGCGTCGACGCCCGTGGCGGCAAGGTCGCCGTCTCCGGCTGGGCCGAAACCTCCGAACTCGACGCCGCTGACCTCGCGAAACGGTTCGAGGACGCAGGCGTCGCCGCGATCATCTTCACCGATATCGACCGGGACGGCGCGCTTCAGGGCGTTAATGTGGAGGCGACAGCGGCGCTCGCCGACGTGGTGTCGATCCCCGTCATCGCCTCCGGCGGCGTGAAGGACGCGGGCGATGTCGCCGCCCTTATGGCCGCAAAGACGGCTCATCCGGGCATCGACGGCGTCGTCATCGGCCGCGCGCTCTACGAGGGAGCGCTGTCGCCCGCCGAAGCGATCCGCGCCGCGGCATGCTGAAGATCCGCATCATCCCCTGCCTCGACGTGAACGAGGGCCGCGTCGTCAAGGGCGTGCGGTTCGAGGGCCTGCGCGACGCGGGCGATCCGGTCGAAGCGGCGGAGCGTTACGACGCGCAAGTAGCGGACGAGATCTGTTTTCTCGACATCTCCGCGACGCGCGAGGGCCGCGGCGCGCTGCTCGAGATCGTCCGGGCGACGGCGGAGCGCTGCTTCACGCCGCTCACCGTCGGCGGCGGCGTTCGGACGGCGGACGATGTGCGAAACCTCCTGCTCGCCGGCGCCGATAAAGTCTCGATCAATTCGGGCGCCGTCGCACGGCCGGGCCTCGTCGACGAAGCGGCGCTGGCTTTCGGCGGCCAGTGCGTCGTCGTCGCCATCGACGCGAAGCGGGTCGATGAGAGCCGGTGGGAGATCTTCACCCACGGCGGAACGGAGCCGACCGGGATCGACGCCGTCGCCTTCGCTGAGGAGGTCGCGCGTCGCGGCGCCGGTGAAATCCTCCTCACGTCCATGGACGGCGACGGCTCGAAATCCGGGTACGATCTTTCGCTGACGCGCGCCGTCAGCGACGCCGTTCCGATCCCCGTCATCGCGTCGGGCGGCGCTGGAAACCTCGATCACCTGGTCGAGGGCGTGACGGAGGGCGGGGCCTCGGCGGTGCTCGCCGCCTCGATTTTTCATTACGGTCAGCACACGATCGCGGACGCCAAACGCGCGCTTCTCGCCGCCGGCCTTCCCGCCCGCGATCCGGGAGACGCCCCGTGACAGACGACGCCCTCGGCCCCGCCCTCGCCGCTCTCTGGCGCACGATCGAAGCGCGTAAAGGCGCGGCGCCCGACGCATCGTACACCGCGAGCTTACTCGCCGCCGGCCCCGCCCGCTGCGCGAAGAAGTTCGGCGAGGAGGCGGTGGAGGCCGCCCTCGCGGCCGCCCTCGGTGACAGGGACGATCTTGCGGCCGAGGCCGCCGACGTTCTCTACCACCTCCTCGTCATGCTCGCGGCCGCCGGCGTTTCGCCGGACGAGGTCGCTGCGGCGCTCAACGCCCGCACCGGCGTCTCCGGGCATGACGAAAAAGCATCACGTCGAAACTAAATTGGCCTGCACGCCTCGCGTGATTGTTGCGCAGCACAATCGTCACAAAAGGTTCGCGCAGCCCCCCTACACGCCCCCGCACGGTGGAAACGCGCGCCAGCGCTGAACGGGGATGAGGGACATGAAACTTCTGCTTCAGGGAGCGAGCGCGCTGGCGCTCGTCGGCGCGAACGCGGCGGCTCAGGATGCGACGGGCGCGGACGTCGCCGTCGACGACACCATCATCGTCATCTCCACCCAGAAGCGCGACCAGTCCTCTCTCGAGGTGCCGATCAACGTCACGGCCTACTCGGGTGATTTCCTCGAAACGATCGGCGTGCAGCAGTTTGACGAACTCGCCGACTTCGTGCCGGGCCTTGAGATTCAAGAGCAGAGCCCGAACAATCCCGGCTTCGTGATCCGCGGCATCACCTCGGATTCCGGCGAAGCGAACATCGAGCCGCGCGTCTCCGTCTATCAGGACGGCGTCTCGATCTCCCGATCGCGCGGCTCCTATGTCGAGCTCTTCGACGTCGAGCGGGTCGAGGTGGCGAAAGGTCCGCAGGCGACGCTCTTCGGTCGCGGCGGCCTCATCGGGGCCATCAACATCGTCCAGGCGAAGGCGAGCCAGGAGTTCTCCGCCTCCTTCGGCGCCGAAGTCGGCAATCTCGGCTACGACATGGTCGAAGGCCATATCAACGGCGCGATCATCCCGGACGTTCTCGCCGGCCGCATCGCCTTCCGCCACAAGACGCGCGACGGCTACGTCGAAAACGCCCTCGGCGGCACGGACTTCAACAGCCAGGAAGTCGCCGCAATCCGCGGCGCCCTGCGCTTCACGCCGAACGAGCAGTTCACGGCCGACCTCATCGCGAACTATCAGGAAGACACCCCCGCCGCGACGGCGTTCAAATCGGGGACGTTTCTTCCGACGCCGGACGGGTCGTTGGAGCCGGGCGAGCCGGCGGCGCTCAACACGTTCGGCGGCTTTGTCGGCCGTGATCTCGGACTGGAGCGCGAGGTTTACGGCGTGACGCTCCTCGCCGACTACCAGATCAGCGACGCGTACACGCTCTCGTCCGTATCCGCCTGGCGCGAGTTCAATTCCTTCGAGAGCTTCGATCCCGACGGCTTCGCCCTGCCGCTCTTCGTGTTCGGCGAGGGCGCGGAAGGCCTTCAGTACAGCCAGGAACTCCGCCTTCTGTTCGACGTCGGCGGCAAGGTGTCGTGGTTTGTCGGCGCGAACTACTTCTTCGAAGAGGGCGAGCAGGACGTTCCGCTCCAGTACGACGAGCGTGCGGTTCAGGCGCTGCTCGCCGGCCTTCTCGTCCCGCCGAACGCGCCGCCTGTCGAAGCCTTCCCGAACTTCAACGCCAATCCGCTCAGCCCGCTGTTCGGTCAGCCGCTGAAGCCGATCCATCAGGAGATTTTCGGCAACACCGGCGAGACGTCCTCGTTCGACGTCTACGGCGATGTGACGTTCCGCGTCACCGACCGGCTCGAGATCATCGGCGGCCTTCGCTATACCTATGACGACAAGACAGCCGGCGGCTTCGCCGAATTGCCGGACGGCGTATCGCAGCTCACCGGCGGCGGCATCTTCGTCACCAACGCGGTCCCGGGCGTCACGTCGGCTGAAACCTCCAATACGTTCGACGGGCTCTCCTGGCGGGCGGTCGCTCAGTATGCGGTGACGGACGACGTCAACATCTTCGCTTCGCACGCGCGCGGCCGGAACTCCGACATTCTCTCGGTCAATGCGGGCTCCGGGCCCGGCGTTTTCGACTTCGAGACCATTCCCGCCGAAACGGTCGACAGCTATGAGGTCGGCGCGAAGGGTCTCCTGCTCGGCGGCGCGCTCATCGCGGAAGGCTCGGCGTTTTACTACGAGTACTCGAACTTCCAGACGACGATCCTCAATCCGCTCACCGGCCTCGCCGAGGCGATCAACGCGGGCAATGCGACGTCTTACGGCTTCGAGGGTCAGGTGATCGCGCGACCGAGTTACTTCGCTCAGATCTTCGCAACGTATGCATACAACAACTCGCGCTTCGACGACACGGACGATGACGGCAATCCTCAGGAGTTCGCGGACAACCGTTTCCGTCTCAGCCCGGATCATTCGTTCTCGATCGGCGCAATCTTGTCCTATCCGCTCCCGACTGGCTCGCTCGAATTCACGCCGACCTATGTCTGGCAGTCGGAAATCTTCTTTGACAACGACAACGACAATGACCTCGCCGACGGGGACACGTCAGCCAACGCTGACGAACGTCAGGAGGCGTACGGCCTGCTTGATTTACGCCTCGCCTATGAGGACGCCGACGGGCGCTACAGCGTCTTCGCGTTCGCCAACAACGTTCTTGATGAAGAGTACATCATCGACGCCGGCAATACGGGCGACGCCTTCGGCATTCCGACCTTCATCGCCGGCGAGCCGCGCATTTACGGCGGCGGCGTTCGGGTTCGGTTCTAAAAGCACTGAGACGCGGGCGATTTCGACCGCCTGCGCGCAGCATCGTCGCGGGGGCTCTCGCAAGAGAGGGGGCGACGCCGACGCCCGCGGGCCTGGGGAGGCCTGCGGGCGTTTTTCGCCTACAGATTACGTGAGGAGACCGTCCGCCTCGGCGAGGCCCTTGAGCGATGTCTCCGGTCGCGCGCCGTAATGGGAGATGACTTCCGATGCGGCGAGGGAGCCGAGGCGCCCGGAAACCTCGGGCGAAAGACCGCGCGCGACGCCGCAGAGGACCCCCGCGGCGTAGGCGTCGCCGGCCCCGGTGGTATCGACGAGCTGTTTCGGCGCCTTCGTCGGAATTTCCGTCCGCGCGCCGCCGGTGACGATGACGGAGCCTTTTTCTGAGCGCGTCACGGCGAGGAAAGGCGCGAGACCTTCGAGTTTCTCGAGCGCTGCGGCGAGGTCGCTCGTTTCTGCAAGCGCCAGCGCTTCGGCTTCATTGGCGAACAGGATGTCGACGCTGCTTTTGATGAAGTCGAGGAACGCCGCATACTGACGTTCCACGCACCCTGAGTCCGACAGCGTCAGCGCTGTCTTTCGGCCCGCCTTCCGGGCGATCGCGCAGGCTTCGAAGAAGGCTTCCCGCGGCGTCGGCTGCTCGAAAAGGTAGCCCTCAAAAAAGGTGACGGCGGACGCCTCGACGACCCCGCGATCGATATCGGCGACGGAGACGCCGCCGGCCGCGCCGAGAAAGGTCGACATGGAGCGCTGGGCGTCGGGCGTGACGTTGATCAGGCAGCGTCCAGTTCCGGGACCGGAGCGGGCGGGCACCGTGTCGAAGGCGACGCCGAGGCTGCGAAGGTCGTGGCGGTAGATGCCGCCAAGCTGGTCGTCGAACACCTTGCCGATGAACGCGCCGCGTCCGCCGAGGGAGGCGAGGGCCGCGATCGAATTCGCCGCCGAGCCGCCGGAGATTTCGACCCCCGGACCCATGGCGCCGTAAAGCGCGTCGGCGCGCGCCTCGTCGATCAGCGTCATCCCGCCTTTGACGATGTCGTGGTCGGCGAGGAAGGCGTCGTCCGCCTGGGCGAGGACGTCGACAATCGCATTGCCGACGCCGAGAACGTCGTATTGGAAATCGGTCATGGCTCTTCTTGTCGGCCTCGCGCGCTGAATTCAACCGGATCGCGCGACGGCTCGAACCGGGCTAAGAGCGCCGGAGCGATAAGGACGCCCGCCATGCCCAAGCGCTTTCTTTCCGGACCCGTTTTCTTCGCGGCCGCCTGCGCGGGAACGCCGCAGCCCGCGGCGCCGGACGCCGCTCCGCCGACGATCGACCCCTCCGCCTTCATCGGCGGGCCGGCGAGCGCCGTTTCCGACAGGCTCGGACCGCCGACGTTCGAGCGCGCTGAAGGGCTTGGAGCGTTCCGGCGCTATGATGGAGACGCGTGCGCCGTCTATGTCGTGACGGGCCCGGGCGAGGGCGGCGCGCCGGTCGTTCTTTCCGTCGCTGCCGCGTCGCGCGATCCGGAGGGGCCGGACATCGATGCGGGCGCGTGTCTCGCCGAAATCGCGACCGCGGGCGCCTAGGCTGTCGCGCGACGGGTCCGGATTACTTCAGCGATCGACACGGCGACCGCGAAGAGGCCGATGATCGCGGTCATGACGAAAACATAGGCGTACCCTTCGGTCTTGATCAGTTGACCGAGGGCTCCGCGCCCGAGGGCTCCGATCAGCAGCGTCAGAGAGGCCAGGAGCGCGTACTGAACCGCGGCGTAGCGCGGGTTCACGATCGCCGAGAGATAGGCGACGAAGACCGCGCTCGCGAAGCCCAGGGCGAGGTTCTCCATGGCGATGACCGCCATCAGCTGGGTCATCGCTTCGTTGATTTCCGCATCGAGGCCGAGACCCTGGAAGAATGGCGTCATGGTCGCGAACACCGGATAAACGCCGGTGACGGAAAGAGCTGCGTCGACGCGCGGCCCGCCGACGGCGAGGTCTGCGAGGAGAAGGTTGGTCGCCGCCGCGATCACCGCGCCGGCGATGAGGCAGATCGGCCGTCCGAGCTTCACGAGCGCGACGCCGCCGCCGGCGATGCCCGCAATGGTCATCACCACCCCGAACATCTTTGAGGCGACCGCCACCTCGTCGTTGGTATGGCCGAGGGCGCCGAGGCCGTCCGCAGGGTCTCCGAGATAGAACGGATAGGCGAACGCGCCCCAGACCGCGTCGGTGAACCGGTATGAGAGAACGAGAACCAGAACGAGCAACGCGCCCCAGCGCAGCCGGCCGACAAGATCCGCCATCGGCGAGATGACGGCGGCGTAGAAGGCGTCGAGCAACCCCTGCAGCGGCCAACGGATCGCCTTTTCCGCAGCCGTCGCCTCCATTGTTCGCCAGCGGAGCGAAAGCGCCGCCGCAAGCCCCGGCCCGCCGACGCAGGCAAGAACGATCAGCGGTCCGTAGGTGCGCGTGAAGGCGATCGAATTCGCCGCCCCGTCCGACAGCACCGCATACGCCATGAAGCCGAAGAGACCGGCGGCGCTCGCGGCCCAGCCGGCCATCACCGGAACGATGAGGCGGTTGCGTTTCGCCGCCGGCAGCCAGTCGTCCTCCGGCGAGGGGCCGCGCGTCGGCGAAGGCTGCGCCGGCGAGGGCGGCGCGAAGACTGCGCCCAGCATGGCGACCGCCATCAGCCCCGCAATCGCCCAGTAGGTGAAGGGCCAGCCGGCCTTCGAGGCGAAAATGAGGGCGCCCGCGCCCGCCAGCAGCGACGAGGCGCGAAAGCCCATCTGATAAGCCGCGGACAGAATATCGACCGGCGCCTCGTCGTCGGCGACCTCGATCCGCCAGGCGTCGATCACCACGTCCTGGCTCGCCGAGGCGAAACTCGCGACGACGGACGCAAGGGCGATGCCCGCAAGGTTCGCCCCCGGATCACTACCTGCGATGAACGCGAGGCAGCCGACGATGACCGCCTGGAAGAAGAGCATCCAGCCGCGCCGGAAGCCGTAGCGGCCGATCAGCGGCGCCGCGTAACGATCAAGGAGCGGCGACCAGAGAAACTTGAAGCCGTAGGCGAGCCCGGCCCACGAGAGAACGCCGATCGTCGAGACGTCGACTTTCGCTGCGGTGAACCAGGCGTAGAGCGTGCCGCCGACGGCCGCGAACGGCAGGCCGGCGGCGAAGCCTAGGGCCGTCATCGCGACGGACTTTACGGTGAAGAGTTTCGCCCGTTTCGGGTCGGGCGCAGGCGCTGGTTGGTCCGTCATGGGCTCCCGCGTGCCGGAGAGGTGGGGCGACAATGCGGTCGGAGGCTCGCGCGCATCGCGGCGGGAGACAAGCGCGACGTGGGGCGACGCTCAGGCGCTCAACGGTTCGCGGGCGTCTTCGTTCGACGGCGTTCGGATTTGCGAGCGGCGGCGCGCGACGATCATCGCGTGGAGATCCGCCGGCTCGAAGGGTTTCGCGAGGAAGTCGTCCATTCCCGCCTCGATACATTCATAGCGATCGGTCTCAAGAGCGTTTGCGGTCATGGCGATGATCGGCGTCGCGTCGCCCGCCTCTCTGATGGCGCGCGTCGCCGCCAGGCCGTCCATGACCGGCATCCGCATGTCCATGAGGATCATGTCGTATGCAGTGTTTTCCGCGGCGCGAACGGCTTCGACCCCGTTTTTTACAACATCGACGATATGACCTGCCTGGCGAAGGATCGCCGTCGCGAGGACGATGTTGATCTCGTTATCTTCCGCAAGAAGAATGTAAGCGCCATCCGTCGTGGCGACGGCCTCGGGGTCGTCAACGGGGGCCGTTTCGGTGCCTGTCGTCTCATCGTCGGAGCCGTCGCGGCCGGCTAGAGCGTCGCGCAGGGAGCTCTGGCGAACCGGTTTCAAGAGATAGCCTGCGTAATCCTCCAGGCCTTCGGCGAGGGCGTTCTGGCGATCCTCTTCATCCAGAAGGATATGGCTTGCGGTTTTGATGGCCTGGGTCGGCGCCTCTCCGAGCGCAATGTCCCAGAGGACGACCGCGTCGGCTGGCGCGGTCTGCGCCGCTGAGATTGCAGCGGTGCGATCGCCGGCGCAGAAGGGATCGCGGACGCCGAGCATGGCGAGCTGCTTGCGGAGCGCTGCGGACTGGAGGGTCGATGGCGTCGCGACGACGCATTGGGGCGGTTCGTCCAGCGGCCGTGCTTCGCGACGCTCGCCGACCGCCGTCGTCTCGACGCTGATGTCGAGAGTGAACGTCGCTCCCGCTCCCGGCGCGCTGACGAGCGTGATGTCGCCGCCCATGGCGCGGGCGAGCTTGCGCGAGATGGCGAGGCCGAGACCTGCGCCCTCGCCTTGCGTGTCGGACTGGGTGAATTCTTCGAAAATCCGATCGTGGTCTGAGGGCGCGACGCCGGGGCCGGTGTCTCGGACAATCAGGGTAAGGACGGCATGGGCTTTCGGGCCGCGCTTGAGGGACGCCTCGACCGTCGCGCCGCCGGTTTCGGTGAACTTCACCGCGTTGCCGAGGAGATTGAACAGGATCTGACGGATGCGCGGTTCGTCGCCCATGAGAAGCGCGGGGACGCCCGGATCGACGACGGCGGCGAGTTCGAGGCCTTTCTCGACGGCCCGCGGCGAGAGCAGCTCAACTACGGACTGGACGAGCGCGCACGGGTCGAATTCCTCATGCTTTACGTCCGAACGACCGGCTTCAAGGCGCGAAAGGTCGAGGACGTCGTTGACGAGGGCGAGGAGGGCGACGCCGGAGGTGCGGATCGCTTCGGCGTGGGCGCGCTGGTTCTCGGTGAGCTCGGAGCGCAGCAACAGGCCGGCGACGCCGATGACGCCGTTGAGCGGCGTGCGCATTTCGTGGCTCGCTGTCGCGAGGAAGCGCATGCGCGTGTTCATCGCCGCTTCGGCGTCGTAGCGCTGGTCGTGAAGCTCGTCGATTTTCCGGTGAAGGTCGGCGACGTCGCGGCCGATCAGGATCGAGGTCTCTTTCGGCCCCGCGACGCGCCGCCAATCGAGGACGACCGGACCCGTCAGGGTCATATGGTGGCTGGTGAACCGCGGCTCGGTGAAGTTCGGGTCCCCGCGCCTCGCGCCGAGGGGGAAGCGCTCGTCCTGCCACTCCGGCGGCTTGCGGCCGAAGACCTGGCAGAAGGCGGGGTTCACCCATGCGACCGCCCCATCCTTGCGGACGACCACGATCGGATCGGGGTAGGCGGCGGGGTCGAAGTAAGAGGCGCGCATAGGGAACCGGCTGTCTGACCAGACCGCCGTTTAATCGATCCGCTCTTTCCATTCGGTCAAAAGGCAGGGTTAACGAGAGATGACTGCGATTGACGACTTTCGACTGACCGTCCCGAAACGGCGCGCCCGCGGAGGCTGATCGCCTCGGCGATATGGACGCGCTTCACGCCGTCCGCGCCGGCGAGATCTGCTATCGTTCGCGCAACCCGCAAGGTGCGCCGCCACCCCCGGGCCGACAGTCCGAGCTTTTCCGCCGCCTGGGCGAGGAGCGCCGCGCCGTCCGCGTCCGGCTGGGCGACGCGGTCGAGTTCGGCGTCGGCGAGTTTCGCGTTGAGGCTCGATCGCCGCGCGCCTGCTCCGGTGGGGCCGCCGCCGGTGACCGCCCGCGCCGTCTGGCGGGCCCGCGCGTCCGCGACCCGCGCTGCGACGCTCGCCGTCGGCGGACCGTCGGCGGGACGGGCGAGATCGGTGGGCGCGATGGCGGCGAGTTCGATCTGCAGGTCCATCCGGTCCAGGAAGGGCCCGGAGATCCGCGAGACGTAGACCGCCTCGCAATTGCGTCCGCGCCCGCAATCTCCGCCGGCGGCTTTTCCGTACCCGCAGCGGCACGGGTTCATGGCGGCGACGAGCTGAAACGAGGCCGGGTAGCGCACATGGTGGTTCGCCCGGGCGATGAGGACGTCGCCGGTTTCCAGCGGCTGGCGAAGGCTGTCTAGGACCGGCGTTGAGAACTCCGGCAGCTCGTCGAGGAAGAGGACGCCGTGGTGGGCGAGAGAGGCCTCCCCCGGCTTCGCCCGCACGCCGCCGCCGACCATCGCCGCCATGGAGGCGGAGTGGTGCGGCGCCCGGAACGGGCGCTCCTGGCTGATCCGGCCCTGCTCCAGCAGTCCGGCGACGGAGCGGATCATCGAAACATCGAGCATCTCGGCGGGCGTCAGCGGCGGGAGGAGCCCCGGCAGCCGCTGGGCGAGCATGGATTTCCCGGCCCCCGGCGGGCCCACCATCAGGAGATTATGCCCGCCGGCCGCAGCGATCTCGAGGGCGCGTTTCGCCGTCTCCTGACCTTTCACGTCGATGAGGTCGGGAACGTAGGCGGCTTCAGCGATCGCCCCCGGCTTCGGCGCGTCGAGAAGCTGGGTCCCTTTGAAGTGATTGACCAGCTGGATGAGGCTGCGCGGCGCGAGGATGCGCGCGTCGGACCCCGCCCATGCGGCTTCGGCCCCGGAGGCCGCCGGACAGATGAGGCCGAGATCGAGGGCCGTCGCCGCCACCGCCGCCGGCAGGGCGCCGGTCGTCGCGGCGATCGATCCGTCGAGGCCCAGTTCGCCGATGACGGCGTATCCCTCCGCCGCGTCCCGCGATACGGCGCCGATCTCGATAAGAAGACCGAGCGCGATGGGAAGATCGAAATGCCCGCCCTCCTTCGGCAGGTCCGCCGGAGCGAGGTTCACGGTGATCCGCTTCGGCGGCAGGCCGAGGCCGATGGCGGTGAACGCCGAACGGATGCGTTCGCGGGCTTCCGAGACCGCCTTGTCGGGGAGGCCGACGATGGTGAAGGCGAAGGAGCCGCTCGCCATCTGCGCCTGCACCGTCACCGGCCGCGCCTCGACGCCGTGAAAGGCGAATGTCGTCACCTGCGCGACCATGAGCGTCTCCCCGCTTCGATAGGCGGAACCCTAGATCACGAGAAAGAACAAGACAAGAACAAACTCTAAAGGGGCGCAGCGAAGACGCACGCCGCCTCCCCGTCATGGCGCCGCCAGACCTGCTCCCGGCAGAAGGGGCCCGCGCATCCCCGCAGGCGAAGGAGGCCCGCCTCGGGCGCGATCGCTCCGCGAAAGGCGCGGCCTTCCGCATAAAGACGGCCCTTGCGGAAAGACCCGTCCCGGAACTGGAACCCTTCCAGCATCGGCTTTCGGGCCGACGCCAGATCGTCCGGGTCCCACGCCCATTCCATCCAGCCGCAGAGGAGTTCCCCGTCGTCCGCGCACGGCCCGAGACGCACCACCGCCTCGCCGCGTTCCGTCACCCAGAGGCCTGAGATCGCCTCGATATCGTCCTGGGGCGCGGCGTCCGCGCGGGCGGCCCCGAAGAGGGCGATCGCAGCGAAGACGACGGCCGCGACGGGGGCCTTCCGGGGGCGTTCCGGCTCCAGCCAGCGGCCGACGGCGGCGGCGAAACGGGCGCGGTAGTCCGGGTGCTCCGTACCCATCAAACGGTCCCACCAGCTGAAGTAAAGGCCGAAATTATACCCGCCGTTCTCATGGTGGAGATCGTGATGGGTGACGGTGGTCATCCAGTCGAAAAGCGGGCGCCCGTCCCGGCGCGCGGGGAACACCTCGTAGCCGCAATGACCGACCGCGTTGCGAACCATCATGTGGGCGAGGAAGAGAACGATCGCGAGGCCGGACATCGGAACCGTCGCGACGAGCAGCGGCATGAAAACCGCGTTGAGCGCCGCCTCGCCCGTGTTGAACGCATAGGACGTGAACGGCGTCGGCTTTTTCGAGCGGTGATGCAGCCGGTGAACGCGGCGGAAGAGCCGGCGGTCGTGGATCAGCCGGTGGGTCCAGTAGAACCAGGCGTCGTGGAGGACGATCGCGAGCGCGAGGGAGAGCGCGAAATAGCCCCAGCCATGCTCCGCCGGGTCCGCATAGAGACGGTCGAGGTCGAACGTGCGCAGGGCGACGACCATCCCCCCTCCGGCGAAGGTGAAAACGATGACGGTGCGGAACGAGGCGAGGATCTCCCGCGCCACTTGCCCCGCCGGCCGCGTCCTGTCGCCGAGGCGCCGGTCGGCGAGGACCCCGGTGAGAGCGACGTTGACCAGGAGGAAGACGCCGCCCGCGCCAAGCGCGTAGCGCAGAAGATCGTTTGTGAAGATGTGGGGCGCGGCGCGCGCGATGTTGCGGGCGGCGTCGAGAAGGGTCGGGTCGGCGGCGGTCATGGCGGGCTCCGTCAGCGTGATCGATGACCGTGATCACGCCGCTGAAGCGCGCCCGAGGTCTCGCCGACGGCGGATTTTCCTCGCCGATTTCGAAATCAGCGAGCGATTTTCAGGATCGATCATCCCCCCTCAAGCGCCTTTCGCCGGTATTCCGTCGGCGTCTCGCCCGTCGCGTCTTTGAAGGCCCGGTTGAACGGGCCGACGGAGCCGTAGCCGACGTCGAGAGCGATCTGGAGGACCTGCGTTCGGGCTTCGGCTGGGTCCGATAGCCGGCGTTTCGCCTCCTCGATCCGGTAGCCTGCGAGGAAGGCGGAGAAGTTCCGGGCGCCAAGGCCGCCGTTGATGATCCGCCGCAGATGGTGTTCCGGCGCGCCGGTCCGCTCGGCGAGGGCGGCGATGGCGAGGCCCGATTCGCGCCAGGCGCCGGCCTCCATCGCGGCTTCGAGCCGCGCGAGGGTCGGCCGGTCCGCCGGGGCGACGGCCGCGTGCTCGGTCGCCGCCGTCTTTGGAACCGGCGGCGCGAACAATGACGACTGGGCCTTCAGAACCCAGCTCGCGAACACGAACGTCGCGGCGAAGAGGGCGAGCGCGTGGATGACCGAAAGCCATGAGGCGACGTCGCCGACAAGGTCCGCGTAAAGCTCCGCGATGGTGACGCCGACGGCGATCGGTGCCGCCGTCGCGATGAACGCGATGCGGAAGCGCCGCCGCAGATCGACCATGTCGTCCCGGAAATCCCGCGCGGCGAGGACGACGACATGGGCGACGAATGCGCCGACGAGGAGATTGTGCGCGACGGACACGACGTCCTGAAGCGGGCCCTCCAGAAAGACGTAGGTGAGGAAAGCGAAGCCGAGGAAAACGGCGGGCGCGATGCGCCACGCCGTCCAGCGCCAGGCGTCGTCGAAGAGCGCCGTCGCGAACCACCAGAAGAAGGCGCCGTTATAGACCGCGGTGATCCAGAGCGGCCCGGCGATGGTAACGACGCTCCGGTCGATGAGCGGCGAGGAGACGATCGCGTAGCCCGCATTGGTCAGGCCGAAGAGGCCGCCGAGAACGGCCGCGATCGGACGCGGCTTCGCGAGCCCGAGCAGCATGACCGCGGAGACGAGGCTGAGACTCGCCGCGCCCCCGCGCAGGAGGATTTCCCACAGAACCAGCTTGTCGGCGACGTCCATGCGTCCGTCAGCTCGCGCGCTTCGCTTCGACCCAGTCCCAGAAGAGCTTCGAGGTATCCACGCCCGAGAACCGGCGCAGTTCCTGGACGCCGGTGGGCGAGGTGACGTTGATTTCCGTCAGCATGCCGCCGATCACGTCGATGCCGGCGAGGACGAGGCCCATCTCTTTCAGGGTCGGCGCAATTGCGGCGCAGATCTCCCGGTCGCGGTCGGTGAGGTCCGAGGCTTCCGCCCGTCCGCCGACGTGCATGTTGGAGCGCGCCTCTCCCTTAGCCGGCACGCGGTTGATGGCGCCGACGGGCTCCCCGTCGATGAGGAGGACGCGTTTGTCGCCCTTGGTCACGTCCGGGAGGAACTGCTGGGCGATGAGCGGCTCGCGGGAGATCGCCTGGAACAGCTCGACGAGGGAGGAAAAATTCGGATCGTCTGCGGAGAGCTTGAAGACGCCGGCGCCGCCGTTGCCGTAGAGCGGCTTCAGGATCATGTCGCCGAACTCGGCCCGGAAAGCCTTCAGCGCCGCGATATCGGAGGTGATGAGGGTCGCCGGCGTCAGTTCCGTGAACTTGGTGACGAGCAGCTTTTCCGGCGCGTCGCGCACGGATTTCGGGTCGTTGAGGACCAGAACCTCCGGCTGCAGACGTTCGAGGACGTGCGTCGTCGTGATGTACGCCATGTCGAAAGGCGGGTCCTGACGGATGAGGACGACGTCGACGCCGTGGAGGTCGAGAACGTCGGGCGCCCCGAGGGAGACATGGGCCCCCTGCTCCCGCTTCAGCCCGTCCGCCCGTCGCGCGAGCGCCGAGACGCGACCGTCTCGCATGCGGAGGTGTTCGGGCTGATAGACATAAACGGCGTGCCCGCGCGCCGCCGCCTCGAGCGCAAGGTCGAAGGTCGTGTCCGCGTTCACGTCGACCCGCTCGATCGGGTCCATCTGGATGGCGACGGCGAGGGCCATGAGATCCTCCTGAACTCAGGAGGCTGGTGTTAGCGCAGCTTTCGCGTCGGGTCGTCGGCGAATTGGAGGTGGCTGACCACTTTCTCGACGCCGCGGATGGTGCGGGCGCGGTAGACGGCGCGTTCGAGCTCCTGATCGTCGCGGACGATGCCGATCATGTGGACGACGCCGCCGGAAACCGCGAGCTTGATGTTTTTGCCTGCGACGCCGCCGTCGGTGGTGAGTGAGGCGACGATCGACTGGTGGATCGCGGCGTCCCGCGCGCCCTGCCCGACCGGCGTGCGCTCCGCGACCTCGATTTCGTTCAGCACCTCCGCGACGCCGGAGCGCTTCCAGGCGAGCTTCGCCATCTCCCGGCGGCCTTCATCGGTTCGCATGGTGCCGGTTAGGAGGACCCGCGCCTCATAGACGGTGACGTCGACGTCGCCGTAATCGAAGCGCCGGTCGCCCAGCATGCCCTGGCGGACGGCGGTCCCGATCATCGTGTCGTCGATCCCGTCCCCGATCGACCGCGCTCCGCCGAGGCAGCCGGATAGGGCGAGGGCGGCGACGAAGAGAGACGCGGCGCGGGCGACGATTCGGATGCGGACGGGCATGGCGGGTCTCCGTTCTGGCGACCCATGACGATTGAACCGCTTCGGCGGCGGAAAAAAGGCGGCGGGTTATGCGAAGCGGGACGCCAGTCGCTCGCAGGCCGCGCGCAGGACCGGCAACTCCACCGTCAGCACGCGCCGAACGATTTCGTCGCTGACGCCGTCGTAGTCATGGCGAAGAATGTTCCCCATGCCGCGGATCGCGCGCGGCAGTCGATCGCCGGCTCCAGCGCCTCGACCTGACCCGTGAGCTTGGTCGCCGCTTCGGAAATGATCAGCAGCCGCCGTTCGATCCCGTCGCGATAAACGGACGGAGCGCCGATCAAAGCATCGACGCCGCCGGCGTCGGTCGCATACCGCTCAATCGCATCAACGGCGTCGAGGATGTCGCGGACGCGCAGCCCCGGATTGCTAGAAGGCGACAAGACCTTGATCCGCAATCGCCTTCGCCAGCGATGGGTTTTTAACCGGGCGGGCGACGACATCGACATCGACGCCGAGCCGTTCCGTCAGGAGGCCGGCGACGCCGCAGAGCGCCATGACGTCCGGTTCTCCCGAAAACTCGATGGCGACGTCCAGGTCTCGCGGGGCGGGCGCGCCCCTCGCGGCGGACCCGAAAAGCGTCGCGCCGACCACGCCGTAAGCGTCGCGAAGCTCCGCCGCCGAGGCGCGCAGCTTTTGAAGGGCGGTTTCTCCATCCATAAAACGAGGATACACGCTTTCGCTCTGAATTCGCAGTCGCTTCGCCTCAGTCTCCTTCGAGCCACGCGCCCCGCAGGTGCCGCATGCGGAGGCCGGCGGAGGCGAGGATGTCGTAGCGGCCGCCGAGGCCGGCGAGTTCCGGCCGGGCGGCGAGGAACTGGGCGGCGGCGCGTTGGATCCGTCGCCGGGTCCGGGGGCCGACGGCGAAGACGGCCTCATCAAGGCTCGGGCGGCGCTTCACCTCGATGAAGGCGAGGACGTCGCGGCGACGGGCGACGAGGTCGATCTCGCCGCCGCGGGCGCGGAAGCGGCGCGCGACGATCTGATAGCCCTTCGCCATCAGGAAGAGGGCTGCGGCGTCCTCGGCGAGGCGGCCGGCGCGTTCGGCCTGGCGTCGATCCCTCACACCCCGCCTTTCAGCTGCAGCGCCCGGGCGTAGGCGGTTCTCCTCGGAACGCCCGCCGCTTCGGCGGCGGCCGCGGCGGCGTCTTTCAGGGACATCTCCGCCATGGCGGCGCGCAGGGCGGCGTCGAGATCGACGGCTCCTGCGTTTTCCGCCGGCGGCTCGACCAGCACGACGATCTCGCCTTTGGGCGGCGCCTCGGCGTAACGGGCGGCGAGTTCGGAGAGGGCCCCCCCGACGGTCTCCTCGTACATCTTGGTGAGTTCCCGGGCGACGACCGCGCGGCGGTCGCCGAAGGCGGCGGCCATGGCGGCGAGGCTCGCGCCGAGACGGGAGGGGCCTTCGTAGAAGACGAGGGTCGCCTGCACGCCCGCAAGCTCTTTGAAGAACGCGGCGCGCGCGCCGGCCCGCGCGGGCGGAAAGCCGGCGAAGAGGACCCGGTCCGTCGGCGTTCCGGCGATCGAGAGCGCCGCGGTGAGGGCGCTCGCGCCGGGAATGGCCACGACCTTGAAGCCTCGCTCGCGCGCCTCGCGGACGAGCTTGTATCCGGGATCGGAGATGAGCGGCGTGCCGGCGTCGGAGACGAGGGCGACCGCCTCGCCTGCGGCGATGCGGGCGAGCAGCTTCGGGCGGGCGGCTTCGGCATTGTGGTCGTGATAGGGAACGAGGGTCGTTTTCAGTCCGTGGGCGGAGAGGAGGCGCGCGGTGGTGCGCGTGTCCTCGCAGGCGATCGCGTCCGCCTCGCCCAGCACCTCGAGCGCGCGGAAAGTGACGTCCTTCAGATTGCCGATCGGCGTCGCCGTCACATAAAGGCCGGGTTCGAGGGGCATGCCCTCATCTCGGGCGCGGCGGGCCCCGCCGTCAACGCGCGGCGTCGGTTGCCGCGGCGCCGGGACGCCGGTAGTTTCGCGTCGGGGACAGCTTCAGGGACGACCGCCATGGCCGACCGCCTTTTCACCGCGTTCCGCACCGGCGCGCTCGCTTTGTGCGGCGTCGTCGCCCTCGCCTCTTGCGGCACGACGCCCGCACCGCGGGTCGATCGCACGGCCGACGGCGCAGCGCCTCTCGTTCTCGACGCGCCGACCCGCTACGACCGAAAGAACTTCATCGAGCCGCCGCACCTTTATGGCGACGAACCGGTACGCGTCGGGCTTCTTCTTCCGTTCTCCGCCCAGTCCGAAGACGTGCGCGCCGTCGCCGCCTCCCTGTTCGACGCCGCGCAGCTCGCGGCCTTCACAGAGGGCGACCGGAACTTCCTTCTCATCCCGAAAGACACCAAAGGCGAGCCCGGCGCCGCTGCGGCCGCGGCCCGTTCCGCGCTTTCCGAGGGCGCTGAAATCCTTCTGGGCCCGCTCTTTTCCGAAAGCGTTCTCGCCGTCGCGGAGGTCGCGCGCGCCGCCGACGTCTCCGTGATCGCGTTTTCCTCCGACCTCGATGCCGCGGGGAACGGGGTGTACCTCCTCAGCCATCCGCCGGAGCTCGAAATCGCGCGTGTCACGGAATACGCCGTCCTCAACGGCTACGACCGTTTCGGGCTTCTGGCGCCGTACACGACCTATGGCGAGCGCGTTTCGGAGTCCTTCGCTGAAGAGGTGTTCGCCCGCGGCGGCGTCATGGTGCACACGGAGCGCTACGTGCAGGACCCGCAAGCGATGCTTGAGCCGGCGCGGCGCTTCGCGAAGTATTCCAAAGAGCTGATCCCTCTTGAGCAGCGGCCTGAGTATCAGGAAAGCCTCGCCCGTCGCGCCGCCATCGCCGCCGGCGAAATCACGCCGCCGCAGCCGGCGCCGCGCTCCGGACAACCCGCCGAGGCCGGGTACGTGCGCGGCTATAACGCCGTCATGCTCGCGGAGCAGGGCACGCTTCTGCGCGCCCTCGCCCCCCTCCTTCCGTACTATGATGTCGACATCTCGAAGATCAAACTGCTCGGCGTGAGCATGTGGAACAACCCGCAGCTGACACGGGAGCCGGCGCTGCGCGGCGGCTGGTTCGCCGCGCCGGACCCGGAGCCCGTCGCCCGGTTCGAGCGCCGCTATGAGCAGGTTTTCGGCGCGAAGCCCTCGCGTCTCGCCTCCCTCGCCTATGACGCGACGCAGCTTTCCGCCGCCCTCGCCCGGGAACGCAACCGCCGCCGCCGGTTCTCTCCGAACGCGATCACGAACCCCGCCGGCTTCCTCGGCGAAGACGGTCTCTTCCGCCTGCGTCCCGACGGTCGCATCGAGCGCGGTCTCGCCGTGCTGGAGCTTACTCCGAACGGCATCGAGGTGATCGATCCGGCCCCGCGCACGTTTGCGGCGCAGCCGGATTATCAGTTCTAAACAGCTGCGACTTGCGCCTCAGCTGCTCGCCGGCGAGCAGAAATCAGGTCGCTTGCGCCGGCCGATATCCCGGAGCGATTTGCGCGGTCGCGCCGCCGGAAGCGTTTCAAGGCAGTCGTCCCAGGCCGTATCCGCATCGTCGATGACGCCCGGCAGTCCGTCGCGGAACTGCTGGTTCACGCCGGGGCTGTAATTGATGTAGAGAACGCCCTCGTCCGTTTGCGGATCATAGCTCTCGCCGACCGGCCGGCGCGTCGCCGGGTCGATGACGACAAAGGCTTCCGGATCGACGACGAGCTTCTTGTAGAGCGTCAACGCATAGGCGCAGTGGCCGTCATAGGCGGGCGCGTATCGCTCCGGGTCCGCGATGAAGAGATCGCGATGCTCAGCGCTCGCAAAGAGAAATGTCGCGCCGTTGAATTCGGCCGTGAAGTCCGCCGAACCTTCAAGCGCAGCGCTTTCGGTGTGGTAGGCGACCACGTCATATCCGAAATTCGCCCGCCCGTCCTTGTCGATGAACTGGTCGCCCGCGATGGCCGGAACGGCGGCGAGAAAAGCGGCGAGGCTGATTGCGGCGGCGCGCATGGCGAATTCCCCTTGATTTGCGATGTCGCGAAGCTAGCCGTCAGCGGCGCCGGCGGGCGAATCACGCTTTCGCGGGCGCATCGCGATCGGCGAGCAAAAGCGCCGTCGTCAACGAATTGAGGACCTGCCGCCCGTCCGCGGTGGCGCGCAGCCGGTCGCCCTCTCGGATGAGCAGTCCGTCGGATGTCAGAGCTTCGATTTCCGTGTGCGGCGGCGCCCGTTCGGCGACCGCCCGCCAGCGCGAAAGCAAGACGCCTTCAGAGAGCCGCAGGCCGAAGGTCAGAAACTCCGCCTCCGCTGCTTCGCGCAGCAGGACTTCCTCGCTCGCCGCGCCGGACCCGGTGGTCGCGACGCGCGCGAGCCAGCGGGCGGGATCGCGCTCCGCCTCCACAGCGATCCGGCGTCCATCTGAATGAAACCGTCCGTGCGCGCCCGGCCCGACACCGGCGTACTGGCCGAAGCGCCAGTAGACGAGGTTGTGTTTCGATTGGTCGGCGTCGCCTGCATGATTGGAAACCTCATAGGCGGGAAGCCCGGCTTCACCGCAGACCTGCTGCGCGACGTCATAAAGGTCCGCCGTCGCATCGTCGTCCGGCGGCCGCCAGCGACGGGCGTCGACCTGCCGGGCGAAGGCCGTGCCGGCTTCGATCGTCAACTGATAGAGCGAGAGATGTCGCGGCTCCAGCGCCAGCGCGTCGGCGAGCGCGGCGCGCCAGTCGGCCGGGCATTGTCGGGGCAGAGCGTATATGAGGTCGAAGCTTGATTTCGGCATGTCCGCGAGCGCGAGACCGACGGCCCGCCGCGCCGCCGCGCCGTCATGATCGCGGCCGAGAAAAGCGAGCGCGTCGTCCGCGAAGGACTGCACGCCGATGGAAAGGCGGTTGACCCCCGCCGCCCGCCATGTCGCCAGCGCGACGGCGTCGATGTCATTCGGGTTCGCTTCAAGGGTGATCTCCGGCGCGTCGTCGAAGCCCCAGAGCCGGTCCGCCTCGTCGATGATGCGAGCGATGAGAGACGGCGGCGCGAGAGAGGGCGTTCCGCCGCCGAAATAAACGCTGCCGGCGCGAACCGGGCCAGTCCGCCTCCGCTGCCAGGCGAGGTCGCGCGCGAACGCCTCGGCCCACGCCGCCTCGTCGATCTCCGTCTGCTTGCGGACGTTGAAATCGCAATAGGGGCAGATGCGCGCGCAGTAGGGCCAATGGACGTAGACGCCGAAGCCGCCCGCATCGTCGATCATGCAAAGGCGGCCGTCAGCTTCCGGAACGCGTCGGCGCGATGCGAAATCGAGTGCTTCAGATCCGGGTCCATCTCGCCATACGTCGCGCCGCGCCCGTCCGGGAGGAAGATCGGATCATAGCCGAACCCTCGGACGCCGCGCCCGGGAAACACCAGCCGTCCGTGGGCTTCGCCGCGAAAGCTGGTCGCCGATCCGTCGGGCCACGCAATCGAAAGGACGCAGACGAAATAGGCGTGGGGGCGCTCGGCGCCGTTCGCCTTGCACTGAGCCTCGACGGCGAGCATGGCGCGCTTGAAGTTCCGGTCGGGCCCCGCCCAGCGCGCCGAGTATATCCCGGGCGCGCCGTCGAGCGCGTCGACGCAAAGGCCGGAATCGTCGGCGAGAGCGGGGAGCTTCGCGCGCGTCGCGGCGGCGCGGGCTTTCAGTTCGGCGTTTTCCTCGAAGGTCGCGCCGGTTTCCTCCGGCTCCGGCAGCCCAAGATCTCCCGCGGAGACGGCGTCGATCCCGAAGGGCCGAAGCAGCGCGCCGATTTCGCGGACCTTGCCCGTGTTATGGCTCGCAACGATGAGTCGTTCGCCCTT